>JAZSCI010000343.1:0-1856 GCA_045602865.1 Acutalibacteraceae bacterium | reverse complement strand
GTGCATAGGCTTCCAGATAGGTCTTGACTCAATATTCTCTGCCTCAAGAGCAAGTCTTATTTTTTCGGGATTTGCTCTGTCAAGGGCATCCTCATCAATAATAAGGCAGCTGAGCCAGAAGTTGGGCTCACAGTCTTTGGTATAGGGATTCATACTTACGGGAAGCCCCTTGAGTCCTTCCTCGAATCTTTTGTAAATTGCCTTTTTAAGTGCAATATGCTCATCAAGGTGGATAAGCTGTCCTCTGCCCACACCTGCAACAATATTACTCATTCTGTAGTTGTACCCGATTTCACTGTGCTGATACCAGGGGGCAGGATCTCTTGCCTGAGTGCTCCAGAAACGAGCTTTTTTGATATCCTCTTCACAATCAGACAAAAGCATTCCGCCGCCTGAGGATGTGATAATCTTGTTTCCGTTGAAGCTTACTGCATTGTACTTTCCGAATGTGCCTGTCTGCTTATTCTTGTATGTAGCACCGAGAGACTCCGCCGCATCCTCAATGAGGACAACACCGTACTCCTCACAAAGTGCCGCAATTTCATCAAGCTTTGCAGGTGTGCCGTAAAGGTTTGCAACCATTACCGCCTTTACTCTGTCACCGTATTTCTCAAGTGCATTTTTAAGAGCAACAGGGTCCATATTCCAGGTTTCTCTCTCAGAGTCAATAAACACCTGAGTAGCCTTTTCGTAGCTTACGGGGTTTACAGTTGCCGCAAAGGTAAGGTCGGAGCAAAGAACAATATCCCCCTCGCCGACACCTGCAAGCTTTATTGCAAGGTGAAGTGCGTGAGTACCTGCAGTAACTGCCGCCGCACTCTTACATCCCACATAAGCCGCAAGCTCATTTTCAAATTCATTTACATTCTTGCCAAGGGGAGCAACCCAGTTTGTATCAAATGCTTCCTTGATAAATTCCATTTCCTCGGTGTGGGTTGTAGGAGTTGACAACCATATTTTTTCATTCATTTTATTATCAGTCGCTTTCTCTTCGATTTTGTTTGCGGGAATTGTCTTTCCTCTTACGGCATTTACACATTCCACGTAGCTTTCGGCAATATAGCTTACCTCTTCATCAGTAAGGCGTGTATGCAAGGGTAATGTAATTTCCTTTTCAAACAATGCCTTTGCATTAGGATAATTTCTTATATCAAAGCCCAGCTTTTTGTAGCCTGTCATCATAGGCAGCGGCTTATAATGAACATTACAGGTAATGCCCTTTTTCTGCATTCCTTGTATAATCGCTTCCCTCTGCGCCCCATCTATTCCCTTGACTGCTGTCAGGTACAGATGTCCGCTTGAGGTGAAGTCCTTTCCCTTATGGGAAAGTGTATCAATACCGGCTTTTCTCATAGCCTCGTTATATTTTTCTATTATCTCAAAGCGCTTTTTCAGAAGCGCAGGATATCTTTCAAATTGTGCAAGTCCGATTGCCGCGGTAACATCGGTCATATTGCATTTATATGAAAGGGAGATGATGTCATATTCCCAGCCGCCGTTTTCCGCCTTTTCAAGGGCATCTCTCTGCTGACCGTGAAGGGACAGAAGCTGATACTGTCTGTAAAGCCGGTCATTATCCACACCTTCAATATTTCTCCATACAACGGCACCGCCCTCTGCGGTGGTAAGATTTTTAACCGCGTGGAAGCTGAAGGAGGTAAAGTCTGCAACCTCGCCACTGATTTTTCCCTTCCTCTGTGCGCCAAAGGCATGGGCGGCATCGGCAATAACCACTACCCTGCCAAAAGCCTTCTGCAGGTCATTTGAGGGAGCAAACAAGCTCTTCTTTGCCTCTATGATTTCATAAATTCTGTCATAATCACGCTGTAATTCGGTTTTTCGTTTTCCTCTACCAT
>JAZSCI010000342.1:0-4185 GCA_045602865.1 Acutalibacteraceae bacterium | reverse complement strand
AAACCGCATGTGTTTCTGTCAGTATGGTTATGCCTCTTTGTGAGAAGGCTTCGGAATATGCTCTTTTACCTCATTTGCTTTGCTCATCATCGGAGCAGTATCCCGACCTTACGAGCATCGAGAAAAAGCTTGCGGTCTTGTATGGTGCAACAGTGTCAGGCAATGTGACAAAGATTGGTGAAAAGCAGGTGCTCAACCTTGATATTTCCTGCATTGATGACCGTTTTGCCCTTGATGGTGAAAGTATAACCGAGGAGTGCAGTAAGCTTTTGTTCGAGCTTGTTTTCAGACCTCGCATTGATAACGGGGCTTTCCTTGTGAGTGAAACAGAAAGAGAGAAGCGTATTCTTTCCGAGTCTCTTGCGGCAGAAACAAGCGATAAAAGACAGTATGCCAGAAATCGTTGTGAGGAAATAATGTGTAAGGATGAGGCTTACGGGATAAATAGCTTCGGAAGGTCTGAATGGATTGAGAATGCCACGGCAGAGTCTGTTTACAAGGCTTACAAAGAGGTTATGGAAAGCTGCAGAATGTATGTGACGGTTTGCGGCGGTAACAGCGAGAACATAAAATCTATACTTTTCGGGTATATACAGAAAATTGACAGAAAGCCTCAGTCTGTGGAAACCTTGTTTGTGGAGTCTGCGGAGGATGTAGAATATGCAAAGGAAACGGAGCAGGTTAAGCAGGGGAAGCTTGTAATGGGCTTCCGTATGGGTATGAAAAATCCTGAGGATAATTATGCTGCCCGCCGTGTTATGGTGGATATGTTTGGCGGCAGTCCACACTCAAAGCTCTTTATGAATGTTCGTGAGAAAATGAGTCTTTGCTACTACTGTTCTGCCCGTATGATTGGTCAGAAGGGTGTAATGTTTGTACAGAGCGGAATTGAAAGCGCAAATGAGGAAAAAGCCAAAAATGCTATACTTCAGCAGCTTGAGGATATCCGTAACGGCGAGTTCACCGCTGATGATATGGAATATTCAGTTAAAGCATTGGAGGACGGCTTCAGAACAGTGTCCGACTCACCCGAGGCTTTAGTTAATTGGTATTCATTGCAGTTTGTAAACGAAACAAGATATACACCGGAAAATTATATTGATGCATTCAGAGGTGTTACAAGAGAACAGGTTATTCAGGCGGCAAAGGATGTAACTCTTGATACAGTATTTATGCTTGAGGGTAATGCCGAAGGAGGTGCAGAGGAATGAGAGAAAATGTAATTAAATATATCAAAAACGATATTCTTGATGAGGGTTATTACAGTATCGACCATAAATCAGGCTTGAAGATTTTTGTGTACCCAAAGGAAAATTACGCTTCCACCTACACAGTTTTCGGCACAAAGTACGGTTCGATTGATACGCGTTTCAAACGAAGCGACAAGGAAGGCTATTCCGAGATTCCTGCAGGTACAGCCCATTTTCTTGAGCACAAGCTTTTTGAAAGTGAGGAGCTTGATGCTTTTCAGCGCTATGCAAAAACCGGTGCCTCTGCCAATGCCTTCACAAGCTTTGACAGAACCTGCTATCTTTTTAATTGTACCGGACATTTTGAGGAGAATTTTGAGATTCTTCTTGATTTCGTGAGACATCCGTATTTTACCGAGGAAACTGTCCGTAAGGAGCAGGGGATTATCGGTCAGGAAATAGATATGTACAAGGATTCTCCCGAATGGGAATGCCTTTTTAATATGCTTGGAGCTATGTATCATAAGCATCCCGTGCAGATTGATATTGCAGGCACAAAGGATTCTATTGCACAGATTACGGCTGATATGCTTTTTGATTGCTATGATACATTTTATAATCTGTCAAATATGACACTTGCAGTAGCGGGAAAAGCAACTGTTGAGCAGGTTCTTGAAATAGCCGACAGACTTCTTGAGGCTGATGAGGATGTAACTGTAGAAAGAGCTTTTGAGGAGGAGCCCGAAACCGTAGTTTCTGACTATGTTGAAGCATATCTTCCCGTTGCTACCCCTGTGTTTGTTTTCGGATACAAGGAAAATCACGAGGGTGGAATTGTTCCGCCCGAGGAAGAGATTGCTATGTCTGTTATATTGGATGTGGCGGCAGGACAGATTTCGGATTTGTACAGAGAAATGCTTGATGAGGGTATTATAAATGTTACCTTCGATTCTGAGTATTTCCACGGAACGGGTTATTCCTGCGTTATGTTCTCGGGTGAGTCCAATAACCCGGAGCTTGTTGCTCAGAGACTCAAGGATAGATTGTCTGAGCTGAAGCGGGAGGGTATCACCGCGGATGAGTTTGAGGCTATCCGTAAAAGACATTACGGAAGGACTGTAAGGGCATTTACCGATGTTAGCACCCTTGCAAACGGACTTGTTGTTTCACATTTTGAAAACACAGAGCTTTTCAGCGAATTTGAGATAATCAAGAGCCTTACCCTTGATTTTGTCAATGAGCTTCTCAGGAAATCCTTTGATGAGACAAAGACAGTGCTTTCGGTTATTAAGTCACAGGATTAATTGTATTGATATTAAATATTTTTATAGTTTTCGGATAAAGGCATCTCCTTGCGGCAGATGCCTACATAGGAGTGTATAAATTATGGAATGGTTTGCGGATTTTACGAGAGTGTCCTTCGGGGGACTTTCCGCAATATTTGATGTATCATCGGTATTTTGCGAGTTTACTGTGGGTTCCCATTTTTTTCAGATTAAATGGTATGGAGTTATTATAGCCTTCGGATTTATTCTTGCAGCACTTTTTGGCGGTCGTATCGCATACACCTGGAGAATGGATCTCAGCAAGATGGTGGATGTGCTCATTTACGGCACCTTTGGCGGAATAATTGGCGCAAGAGCATATTATGTGGCGTTTCAATGGGATTACTATTCCAATAATCCTGCGGAGATTTTCCAGATATGGGAAGGCGGTCTTGCTATATACGGTGGTATCATCGGCGGTATTTTGGCAGCTTTTATTACCTGCAAAATAGAAAAACTGAATTTTATGAATCTTCTTGACCTTGTGGGTATGAGCCTTCTTATCGGTCAGGGAATAGGCAGATGGGGTAACTATGCAAATCAGGAAGCATTCGGCGGCTTTACAAACGGCAATTACGGAATGATGAGCAAAAAGGTTGCCGAGTACATTACAAGAAATCCCGATAAATTCGGTCTCGAAGGAATCACAAATATCCCTTCATATATTGAAGAGAATGAGCTTTATGTGCATCCAACATTTTTCTATGAATTTGTATGGTGTATGCTTGGCTTTCTGCTCCTTTATATCACCCTTAAGAAATTCCGTAAATTCAGCGGTCAGCTTTTTCTCAGCTATGGTGTATGGTATGGTCTGGGCAGAATGATAATAGAGGGTATGCGTACAGACAGCCTTTACATAGGCTCCACGGGAATACGCGTTTCGCAGCTTCTTTCAGCAGTTATTGTTGTGGTATGCGGAGTTATTCTTTCGGGAATGCTCATAAAGATAAGAAAGCATCCGGTTAAAATAGAGGGTGTGGATTATTTTCAGGAGGGCGCTCCTAAAACTCTCAAGGAGAAAAAGGCGGAGCGTCTTGCACAGGAGAAAGCTCAGGAAAGCGAGGATGAAGAAAATGGCTGAAATAATGAACGGAAAAGAGGTTTCCGCTGCTAAGAGGCTGGAAATCCGTAAAAGGGTTGAAGCACTTAAAAGTGCAGGAAAAACTATAGGTCTTGCGGTTGTTATTGTGGGAAATAACAGTGCTTCACGCGTTTATGTCAACAATAAGAAAAAGGGCTGTGAAGAGGTAGGTATTGATTCCTATGAATATGCCTTGCCTGAGGAAACTACTACGGAGCAGCTTCTTGAGCTTATCGGAAATCTTAATGCGGATAATAGAGTTAACGGAATTCTTTGCCAGCTTCCCTTGCCGGGACACATTGATGAGCAAGCGGTAATAAATGCTATATCTCCTGCAAAGGATGTTGATGCGTTTCATCCTGAAAATGTAGGTCATATTATGATCGGCGATTTCAGCTTCCTTCCATGTACACCGGCAGGTGTAATGGAAATGCTTGCGCAGACAGGCATCGAAACAGAGGGCAAGGAATGTGTTGTTATCGGCAGAAGCAACATTGTGGGCAAGCCTATGGCAATGCTTCTTTTACATAAGAATGCCACTGTTACCATCTGTCATTCACGTACAAAGAACCTTGCTGAGGTATGCAGA
>JAZSCI010000341.1:0-19088 GCA_045602865.1 Acutalibacteraceae bacterium | reverse complement strand
GTCACCGATATAGATATCGTTGTAAACTAAGTCCTCTACACCTGCCTGGGTGATGATTACAGGGATATGGACGCTTTCGTTTACCGTGCCGGGCTTAACTCTGATTTCGATACCGGGCTTGTCCGACTTTGATTCGATTGTTATGTTTTCGGTGGATTGTCTGCCTGAAAGCTCACCGTTTTTTCTGATATTGTATGCTCCCTGAGGCACCTCGTGAAGGTCCGCTACCGCCTCGAGCATATGAAGTTCTGTATTGTTCATATTATTATTCCTTTATCTGAATGTGCAAGTATTGTCAAATTCTGCCATAAGCTGAGGGAAGATTTCCTCTGTGGGTCCTATCTGCTTCACAACGCCGTCTGCAATGATAGCAATTTCATCGGCAATCTTCATAATTCTCTCCTGGTGAGAGATGATTACCATACTTTCCTTGCGTACCTTAGAGATATTTTTGAAGCTTTCTACCAGCATATTGAAGCTCCACAGGTCAATACCTGCCTCGGGCTCATCATATATGGCAAGTGAAAGGTTACGCGCCATAAGAGTAGCAATTTCTATTCTCTTGATTTCGCCGCCCGAAAGGGATGAATCCACATCACGGTTAAGGTAATCCTTTGAGCAAAGCCCTACATTGGTGAGATAAGCGCAGCACTGATCCTCGGGAAGTGTGCTTCCGTGGGCAAGACTGAGAAGGTCTCTTACGGAAAGCCCCTTGAAGCGGGGTGGGTGCTGAAAGGCGTAGCCGATACCAAGCGTTGCTCTTTCTGTAATGGACATATTTGTTATGTCGATGCCGTTCCAGAGGATTGTACCGCCGGTAGGCTGCTCGATGCCCATAATTATTTTTGCAAGGGTTGATTTACCGCCGCCGTTGGGACCGGTAATTATGAGAAATTTCCCGTCATCAAGAGTGAGGGAAACATCTGTAAGAATTTCTTTTTCTCCCCGATCATCAGAAACGTGGAAGGAAACATTTTTTAATTCAAGCATAGTATTCTCCGTGTCATAAATTGTTTTAGTTTTGCTTTGGCGTGAGTGTTTAAAGCACAATCGACAGAAAGCATATTTTTTCTTATAGATTATATATAATTTATAGGATTTATTCAAGTGTTTATTTAAAAAACCTTGTTAATAAGAGCACGATGTGATATATTTAATTGATGTCTTATGAATTATTATGTGCAAAAATATGTTTTTTACATCACAATACCATACAAAGGGGAGCTTATATGTCAGGAATAATTGAATATAACAGAAATAAAAAAGTGCTTATTCTGGGCTTTGGCAGAGAGGGGCGTTCAACCCTTGCCTATATCAGGAAGCATCTTCCCGAGAAGGTGCTGACGGTTGCAGACAGAAACCCTATAGCCCTTGAGGATAAGCTTGTTAATTGTATTTGCGGAGAGGACTATCTTGATTGTGTAGGGGATTTTGATATTGTTTTCAAAAGTCCGGGAATTGCCTTTCTTGACAATGTTTCCTATACGGATTCTACGGAAATAACCTGCCAGACAGATATGTTTCTTCGTTTCTGCAAGCCTACGGTTGTGGGAATTACGGGCTCAAAGGGAAAAACCACAACCTCTACTCTCATTTACAGAATGTTAAAGGCAGGGGGGCTCAACACCTGCCTTATAGGAAATATCGGTGTGCCCGTTTTTGAAATGGCTGATGAGGGTGATGACCTGATAGCGGTTATTGAAATGTCCTCCCATCAGCTTGAATTCACAAAGGCTTCTCCCCACGTTGCAGTGCTTGTGAATATTTACGAGGAGCACCTTGACCACTACAAAACCGGCTTCAAGGGCTATGTTGAGGCAAAGCTGAATATTGCCGTGCATCAGGGTGAAGGAGACTTTCTTATTCACAATCCCCAGCAGGAGCTTGACGGCATCGTTGACTGGGATAAGGTTATAAAGGGCACGGGTGTGCCCGTAACCTATACATCTGTGGCAGAGTCGGAATTTATAAATGAATTGTGGAAATCAAGCAGGCATCTTTTAGGCGAGCACAACAGACACGATATTGGCTACGCCCTTGCTGTAGCAAGGATTTTCGGTGTTTCTGATGATGCGGTAAGAGAGGCTATAAAAGGCTTTGAGGGCATAGAGCACCGTATGGAATATGTAGGTGAAATAAGCGGTATAACCTGGTACAATGACAGTATTGCCACAATCCCTACGGCAGTTATGGGTGCGGTGAAGGCTATCGGAAATGTGGATACGCTTCTTTTCGGCGGTCTTGACAGAGGCATAGATTATACGGATTTTATAAAGGAGCTTATGGAGTCGGATATTGTGAATCTTGTAGGCTTGCCCGAAACGGGACACACAATTATAGAAAAGCTTCGTGAAAAGGGCTGTAAGAAAAATATGGTATGTGCCGAGGATATGGCTTCGGCGGTAAAAATATGTGCAGAGCTTACAAGGAAAAAGCGCTCCTGCCTTTTCTCTCCTGCCGCTGCAAGCTATAATTTCTATAAAAATTTCGAGGAAAAGGGCAGACATTATAAGTCCGAAATCAGGAGTTTAACTGAAAAATAAATCTTGTCCAACATTTGACAAAAAGGAAAAATGAGTCTATAATAACAAAAAAGAAATCAAAAGGAGATTTACTTATGAAAAAAGCATTATCAGTTTTAATGTCAATTTGTATGCTCATCTCCCTTGTTACAGTTGCTTTTGCAGGCTACAAGGATGAGGCAAAGCTTCAGTTTGATGAGAACGGAAAGTTCAAAATTCTCGTTCTTGCCGATGTTCAGGATGATTATCCCGTACAGAAGGACACAATTACATTCATTAACGAGAGTCTTGACTATTGTCAGCCCGACATCGTTGTTTTCTGTGGCGACAATATTATGACAGAGGATATCAGAGCTTATGAGCAGGTGCTCAATCCTATTGTTGAAAGAGATATTCCCTTCACACTTGTTTTCGGTAATCACGATGATGAGTCCTCAATTCTCACAAAGGAAGAGCAGCTTGAGCAGTATCAGCAGTTTGAGGGTTGTCTTGCTTATGATGCAGATCCTTCACTCCACGGCTGTGCAACTCACAACCTTCCTGTTCTTTCAAGTGATGGGGAGAAGCTTGCATTCAACCTCTGGATGTTTGACTGCGGTGACTATGTTTATGATTCAAACGGCAAATACCTTGGTTATGACTGGGTTCGTAAGGATCAGATAGATTGGTACAATACTGTTCGTGAGGAAATGGCAGCAGAAAATGATGGTGAGCTTGTTCCTTCAATGGCTTTCCAGCACATTATTCCTCAGGAGCCCTGTGAGAAGATTTTCCTCCCCACCGATATCGGTCTTGGTGAGGTTACCTTCAATTTCGCAGACGGCACACACCTTACAGTTGTTCCCGACATCACAAAGTACGATGGTTACATCTTTGAGAAGAGCTGCCCCAGCTACGGTAACGATGGTCAGTGGGATGCAATGGTTGCAGGTGAGGATGTTCTCGGTGTTGTAGTTGGTCACGACCACGTAAACAACTTCGTTGCTGATGTTGACGGTGTTGACCTTATCCAGACTCCCGGTGTTACATTCGAGTCTTACTACAACGATATGGTTCAGGGTGCAAGAATTATTGAGATTGATGAAAGCAATCCCTGGGAGTACACAACCTACAATGTAACAACAAGTGAGCTTGCTCAGAATGAGAATTCTCAGCTTGGTGATGATGAGGACAGAAATCAGTTAAGCTATGACTTTAACTTCATCTTCGAGAAGATTTTCGGTATTCTTTACAACATCTTCAAGTCATATCTTTTTGCTTAAATAACAGATTAAAAGATGGCTGTGCCCTGTGGCACAGCCATTGATAATATAGAGTGGGTAAAGGCTTCCGGTTACACTTTATCCGCTTCGGGAGAGAAAAATGCTTATCTACATAATCCGACACGGAGAAACCTACGGAAATATAAACGGAGACGGCTTCTCCGAAACAGACCTTACACCAAGGGGCGAGGCTCAGGCAAGGCTTCTGGGTGAAAGGTTCAAAAATGAGAAAATTGATTGTATTTATACAAGCCCTCTTACAAGAGCCCTGAAAACCACGGCAGAGATAAAAAAGCATCATAAGGATGTGCCGGTAAAGGTAAATTCAATCTTCCTTGAAAAGGGTACACCGGCGGATTACAGTGGTCTTTCCACGGAAAAAATATATGAGCTTTTACCTGAGGCTCAGGTAGAAAAGCTTTTCCCTTTAGGCGAGGAAAACAGTGAAAAAGCCTATGAAAGAGCAAAGGAAATTATAGAGAAAATAAAGGCGGAAAATGACTTTTCCGCTACTGTGGTGATTGTAGCCCACGGCACCTTTAATTCCTTTCTTGTGCTTGGGGCTTTAGGCTTTGAAAACAAGGAGAATTTTAATTTCTCTCACCTGAATACAGGGGTTACACTTGTGAATTATCTGTATGAGGATGGGGTGCTTAAAACAAAGCTTAAATTCCTCAATGACACCTCACACCTGACAAAGGAACTCAGGAATCAATAGTATAAAAACAAGGCAGAAGCTATGGTAAGACTTCTGCCTTGTTTTCTTATGCTGATAACCGAAAAGACTCAACGGGTATAGCTTACAATTCTGTTTACGAGTGCCGAAAAGTCCTGGGCGGTAATAACTCCGTTGTTGTCGGAATCGCACCCCGCGATGGTGAGAACATCACTTTCGGCGCCTTGATTCACAATCCTTTCACACAACATTCCGTCCATAACATCACAAACACTGTCTCCGTTTATGTCGCCACGGACAACCACCGAAAGTCTGAATTCGGAAAGGTTGTTTGTAAGAGTCACCGTGCTTCCCGTTCCTATGTAGCTCTTGAAATCTGAGACTTGCGAGGGTGTAACATCAGGTGAGATATTTCCCGTAAAGGCTTCGGATGTCATAAGCTGATTATCTGTAATGAGAAGCCCGCTTGAGGTAATTTCTCCGTTAGCGGGATATGAGAAATGTTTGTAAGAATTATCCTCTGCAAATTCCTCGCCAAAGCTGCCCGAAGCACACAGAAGCACGGAATCCTTGAAGGCTGAGGGAGAATCTATACGGGTAACACTTTTGGGTATGCACACAAAGAGGGGAGGAGCAGAAAGCGATATTTCTTTGACCTGAAGTCCTTCGATTTTTTCGGGAATTATTACAAAATCTCCCTTTCCGTAGTAGTCGGTAATCCGTGCGGAATTACCCTCTTTGGTGTACTGAAAAAAGTCCTCTGTATCAAAGGAAAAGCTATACGAAGCTACCGTAACGGGGGAGGAGATATCATCTGTATAATCCTCATTTTCGGTAAGATATTCAAGTATCTGTACCTGAATTTCCGTTTCCTCACAAGGCTTTCCCGTTACATTCAGAATGAATTCGCAGGCAGGGTGAGTGCCTTTTTTTGATATGGTGGAAAAGGTTATGAATGCGGCGGTGCAGCCGGTTTTGTCGTAAAGCTCTCCCGTAGCCCATAAGCCGTTGTAAATGTAGTTTTCATCCTCATCAACATCGGCATAGGAATCACAGTAAGAGAAAATTGTGTTGTCATAGAAAACTCTCATATTAAGAGAGGCAAGGTCTTTTACATCCGTAAGGTAAACTGTCAGCTTGTACTGTGAATTGTTTATTTTCTCAATCTGTGTAGTGACGGTGTCAGAATAGCTTGCAAAGGAAGTGGTATTGAAAATGCCCGAAAGCATAATAAATACAAGGAAAACAGACAAAAGTAATGAGAGAGCCTTCTTCAATTTTATGTATCTCCTTCCGTTTAGTTGAGTTGGTAATTAAATAAAAAAATTAACGCAAGAGAACCTCTTGCGTTATGTGGTAAAACTGTAAGCCGGGTTCTGTCGTTTAAGACGATCATCTATCTAAGCCTCGGGTTGCCCCAAGGCTTCAGCCACCCTTCGGGGATGCGAAATCGCTGTCCGGCTGACATTCCCCTGTCGGTGTTGCATCGGGTAGGGTTTACATGGCAGTATTGTCTCCAATACCCCGGTGAGCTCTTACCTCGCCTTTCCACCCTTACCGAAAAAATCGGCGGTATATCTCTGTTGCACTATCCCTAAGGTTGCCCTCGGCGGCCGTTAGCCGTTACCCTGCCGTGTGATGCCCGGACTTTCCTCATCTATATTTTAAAAAATATATCCGCGACCGTCCATTTTACCAAGGACAATTCTATAATAAATTTTCTTTTTAGTCAAGGGGGGCTCTGAATCGGGGTTGTAATTTGCAAGCCCTTTCATATCCCGTTTGCGTTGTATGTTTCTTTCCGCCTCTTCAACGAACTCCTGTCGGGTTGGATTTCTGCACTTGTTTTTTTCAATGCTATACCCTGATGATTAAATTTTATCAGACAATATTTATAAATACAAGTTAATTAACAATTAATTGTGAAAAAATCATCAAAAACTATTGATACTTTTTCTGTTTTCTGCGATAATAAGATGTTGAATTATGCAATTTTATTGTATAGGAGTTTTTTGTATGAGTTATGATTACAACAAATTGGCTCAGCTTCTTTTTCCCGAGGTTACGGGAAGTGTAGAGGAGCTTGAGCAAAGATATCCCGAAAGAGGACTTAAAGAGGGTGCAAGAGTTACACGATTTGCACCATCACCCACAGGCTATCTTCATATAGGTGCTTTTTATACGGCACTTGTAAATATCCTTACTGCAAGAGTTTCAGGGGGTAAGGCATATCTGCGAATTGAGGATACAGACAAAAAGCGCGAGATTGCGGATGGGGTTTCTGCAATAATTGACGGCTTTGCAGATTTCGGGATGGCTTTCTCCGAGGGCGTTACGGGCTTTGATTCTGAAAGCGGTGATTACGGTCCGTATACCCAGAGCAAGCGAGCAGAGATTTATCATATCGTTGCAAAGAAGCTTGTTTCGGAAGGTCTTGCATATCCCTGCTTCTGCTCATCCGAGGAGCTTACAGAGCTTCGTGCAAGGCAAGAGCAGGACAAGGCGCTTATTACAGGCTATTTCGGCAAATATGCAAAGTGCCGTGAGCTGACACTTGAGGAAATTGAGGAAAAGCTTAATTCAGGCGCTTCTTATGTACTTCGTTTCCGTTCAAACGGCAGTGAAGACAAGAAAATCACCTTTGAGGATATGATTCGCGGCAAAATTGAAATGCCCGAAAATGTTATTGATGAGGTGCTTCTCAAATCCGATGGAATTCCCACCTACCACTTTGCACATATATGTGATGACCACTTTATGAGAACAACTCACGTTATCCGTGCAGAGGAGTGGCTTTCATCAGTGCCCAAGCATATTGCCATATTCAAGGCATGCGGCTTTAAGGTGCCCAAGTATGCACACCTTTCTCAGGTTATGAAGCTTGATGAAGAGGACGGAAACAAGAGAAAGATTTCCAAGAGAAAGGACCCCGAGGCAGCGGTAAGCTTCTTCTTTGAGGCAGGCTTCCCCAAGGAGAGTATTCTCGAGTATCTTCTCACTCTTATAAACTCCAATTTCGAGGAATGGAGAAGAGCAAATCCCACAGCGGATGTAAACTCCTTCCCCTTTAATCTCAAAAAAATGAGCCCCAGCGGGTGCCTTTTCGACCTTGTAAAGCTCAATGATGTAAGTAAGAATGTTATTTCTTTTATGTCAGCACAGGATGTTTATGATAACATTTCTGAGTGGGCAGAAAAATACGATGAGGACTTCTTCAGGGTGTTCACTGCCGATCCTCAGAGATCTGTAAATATGGTGAATATTGACAGAGAGGGTAACAAGCCCCGTAAGGACATCGGCAAATGGAGTGAGGTCAAGGACTACTTCTCATATATGTTTGATGAATATTATACTCCCGGATTTGAGCTTCCCGAGAATATTTCCAAAGAGGATGCCAAAGAGATTCTTTACAAATATACAGGACTCTACGATGAGGCGGATGACAAGGATATGTGGTTCGGAAAAATCAAGGGTATGTGTGAGGAGCTTGGCTTTACACCAAATGTAAAGGAGTACAAGAAAAATCCCGACCTTTATAAGGGACACGTTGGAGATATTTCCACAGTAATCCGACTTGCGGTTACATCCAGAAGAAATACCCCCGACCTTTGCTCCATAATGAAGCTTTTAGGCAAAGAAACCGTAATCGCCAGAATTACGGATGTAATGAATAAACTTTAAGGAGACGGCTATGGAAGAGATTTTAGAAACTGCGGGTAATTTTATCCACGATATTATTGATGAAGAATTAGCAGAGGGTGTTAATACCCGAGTACAGACAAGATTCCCCCCGGAGCCTAACGGCTACCTTCATATCGGTCACGCCAAGGCTATCTGCATTGACTTTACTACCGCTATGAAATACGGCGGAGAGTGTAATCTCCGACTTGATGACACAAACCCCTCAAAGGAAGATCTTGAATATGTTGAATCTATCAAAGAGGATATAGAGTGGCTTGGCTTCAAATGGGAAAAGTGTCTTTATGCCTCCAGCTATTTTGATTTCCTCTATGAGTGTGCGCTTAAGCTTATCCGCGATGGTAAGGCTTATGTTGATGACCTTTCCGCAGAGGAAATGAGAGAGTACAGAGGTACCCTTACAGAGCCCGGTAAGAACAGCCCCTACCGTGACAGAAGTGTTGAGGAAAACCTTGACCTTTTCAAGAGAATGACTGATGGCGAGTTCCCCGATGGTGCAAAGGTGCTTCGTGCGAAAATTGATATGGCATCTCCCAATATGAATATGAGAGATCCTGCAATTTACAGAATTATGCATGTCAGCCACCACCAGACAGGTGATAAGTGGTGTGTTTATCCCATTTATGACTTTGCGCATCCCCTTTCCGATGCAAGAGAGGGTGTGACCTATTCACTCTGCTCCCTTGAATTTGAAAACCACAGACCTCTTTACAACTGGTTTATTGAGCAGATCGGCTTTGAGGAGCCGCCGAGACAGATTGAGTTTGCAAGACTTAACCTGAATTACTGCATCACAAGTAAGAGAAGAAATATCCGCCTTGTTACAGATAACCTTGTAAGCGGTTGGGATGATCCCCGTATGGCAACTATCTGCGGTATGAGAAGGCGCGGCTATCCCGCAAAGGCTCTCAGAACATTTATTGAGAAGGTTGGCGTTTCAAAGGCATACAGCGTAGTTGATTACGGTCTTCTTGAGGCTTGTGTAAGGGATGAGCTTAATGCAGAAGCTCCCAGAGCTATGGCAGTTCTTGAGCCTCTTAAGGTAATTATCGACAACTATCCCGAGGGACAGACAGAGCAGATTGAGGTGGATGTTCACCCCGATAAGCCCGAGCTCGGCAAAAAGACAATTACCTTCGGCAGAGAGATTTATGTTGAGCGCAGTGACTTTATGATAGAGCCTGTTAAGAAATATTTCCGACTTTTCCCCGGTAATGAGGTAAGACTCAAGGGTGCATATTTTGTTACCTGCAACTCCTATGATACCGATGAAAACGGAAATGTAACTGCACTTCATTGCACCTATGATCCTGCTTCAAAGGGCGGCAACTCACCCGATGGCAGAAAGGTCAAGGGCACAATTCATTGGGCAGGACCCAATGCCTTCAAGGCAGAGGTAAGGCTTTACGACAGACTTTTCAATGTTGAGGACCCTGCAGGTGTTCCCGATGATGAGTTTGTGAATGCAATTAATCCTCAGTCTCTTGTTGTTCTCAAGGATTGTCTCATTGAGGAATGCCTCAAGGATGCAAAATATCTTGATACCTTCCAGTTTATGAGAAACGGCTATTTCTGTGTTGATAAGGATTCCACAGAGGAAAATCCTGTTTTCAACCGTACCGTACAGCTCAATTCATCCTGGAAATAAAAACGAGGTGTTAGTATGAAATATGTTTATAAAATAATTGCGGCAATCGGTGCTCTTGCAACGATTCCTATGCTTATTTTCTCAAAAATATTCTATTTCAAGGCTTCATCAATTGCGGCGATGGCTCTTGTAGGTATCGGTCAGCTGTTGGGTAATGAAGAAGCTTTAGAAATTCTGGAAAAGAATAACGGACAGATTCCGGAGAATATCGGTCAGGCTTTTTCTGTTTACGATATTGCTTCTCTTGCAGAGTCCTTCAAAGGTCTCTTTTCCTCTGCAGGTGAGTCCTCAGACAAGCTTCAGCCTGTTGTGAATCCGGCAATCACAATGGTTGTGATTATGGCTTGCCTCATTATTGTGGCAATAGTTACTGCAGTTCTTGCAATTGTTGTGAAGAACAACCGAAAGGTTATTTATTCATCTGTGGTGGGTATCGTGCTTTCCTGTATGCTTACTTATGCATTTGATGCCCTTGCAGCTCCTCTTCTTGACGGAACAGTAAGCCTTTCCTCAGTTACGGAAAGCTTCTGGGCTTCCCTTATCGGTCAGCTTGAGGTTCTTGATTTTACAACCATGTTCTGGTTTATTCCTGTCATATTCGGCGGTATTATCCTCTGGACAGTTCTTTATAACTACACACTTCCCGAGGAAGAGAAAAAAGAGAGAAAGCGTATGCTTGGCGAGGTTGATGACGAATGATTTACGATAAGGTTGAGAATATGGGCTTGTATTTCAACTCACTCAAGGGCTTTGAAAAGGTTGAGCAGGTTTACAAGGATTTCTGCAAATCCCCCTTTGCCGAAGGCAGAATTGATGTTGATGGTGATAATTTGTGGTGTAATGTGGCATCCTATAAGGTGGAGTCTGACACACCCGTTAAATACGAGTCCCACAAGGAATATGCAGATGTTCAGGTTATGTTTGACGGAGCAGAGTGCTTCGGTTGGGCAAATTTCAACGAGTGCAATATTACCGAGGATTTCAAGGAAGGCTGCGATATTGCATTTATGGATGCTGACAACGGACAACTGCTTGAATTAAGAAAAGGCTATTTTGCCGTTTTCTTCCCCGGGGATGCACACGCTCCCTGCAGAAAAAGTGATAAGTCAGATTTTGCACATAAGCTTGTTTTCAAGGTAAAGCTTTAAGAAAAAACCTTTCGGAGGTTGTTATGAAAGATTTTATGGATAAGGATTTTCTCCTTGCTACTGAAACTGCAAAAAAACTCTATGCGGCTTGTGAGGATACACCAATTTTTGATTGGCATTGTCATCTTCAGCCCAAGGAAATTTACGAGAATAAGGTTCCTGAGGATATTGCGTCTCTCTGGCTTTCCGGTGACCATTATAAATGGAGAGCTATGCGCTCCTGCGGTATAAACGAGGAGTATATTACAGGAAACAAATCCTCTTATGAAAAGTTTGAGGCGTGGGCAAAGGCTATGCCCAATCTTATCGGAAATCCTCTTTATCATTGGACACATTTAGAGCTTCAGAGATATTTTGGTATTTACGAGCCGCTTTCACCAAAAACCTGCAAAAAAATATGGGATGAAGCAAATGCGCAGATTAAAAACGGCGGATTCACTCCCAGAGAGCTTATTGAAAAAAGCAATGTTGCATTTGTATGCACAACGGATGATGCGGCAGATACTCTTGAATACCATAAGCTTCTTGCAGAGGATAAGTCCTTTAAGTGCAAGGTGCTTCCTGCATTCCGCCCCGACAAGGCTTTGGGAATAGAGCTTGATGGCTACAATGCTTGGGTTACTGACCTTGAAAAGGCTTTGGGCAGACAGGTTGAAAGCTTTACTCAGCTTAAGGCAGGTCTTAAGGAAAGAATAGACTTTTTCGCGGAAATGGGTTGCCGTGCTTCCGACCACGCATTCACTTATGTTCCCTATAACAGAGCGGATGAGGAGGAGCTTAACCGTATTTTTGCGAAGAGATTGTCAGGAGAATCCCTTACAAAGGATGAAATTGACAAATACAAAACCGAGCTTATGATTTACCTTGCAGGTGAATATGCAAAACGTGGTTGGGGAATGGAAATTCACATCGGCGCTATGCGTAACAACAACGGTATTATGTTCAAAAAGCTTGGCGCTGATACAGGCTTTGACAGTGTGGCAGATTATGAAATAGCCCACAGTCTTTCAAGACTTCTTGATGCTATGAATTGCGGTGAGGGACTTCCCAGAACAGTTCTCTTTACCCTTAATCCTAAGGACAACTATGTTTTAGGCACAATGCTTGGTAATTTCCAGAGTGATGAAGCTGAATCCAAAATTCAGTTTGGCTCTGCCTGGTGGTTCAATGATAACTACGATGGTATGAGAACACAGATGCAGACTCTTATGAATCTGGGTGTTATATCCAAATTTGTAGGTATGATTACCGACTCAAGAAGCTTCCTTTCATATCCCAGACACGAGTATTTCCGCAGAATACTCTGTGAGCTTCTGGGTGACCTTGTGGAGGAAGGCAAGTATCCCAACGATATTGAATTCCTTTTAGAGGTTGTAAAGGATATTTCCTATAACAATGCCGTGAAATATTTCGGTGTATAATAAAATACAAAAAATAATAGTAAAGCTGCTCATTCCAAAGGTAAAGGAATGAGCAGCTTTGTCTGTCTTAATTATTATTCTTCATCTGTCAGCATAGACAGTAAATCCGCAAAGGGATTGTAGGTAAGCCCTTTGTCCTCTTCTGCGGTGATGTATTTGCTGACGGAAAAATTCTCTTCTTTTTCCATTTTATTGAAAAGGAGTGCCGTGTTACGGGCATCAACCAAAGCATCATGAGCGCCCTCGTCATAGGGTATGTCTGCAATAACAAGAGCCTCAGAAAGCCTGTAAACCTTGTTGGTTTTCAGCTTCTCGCTGAAGGTTGCCTGACAGTCTATGGAGTTTTCGGCTAATTGTGTAAGCTTTGGAAAGCGGCTCTTTTTCAATGCTGACTCCTTCAGAAGCTGATGCTTGTCGGCTTCGCTCCAGGCAACCATCTGTGCGCCGTCAGGCACCCATTGTAAAAAATCCTCAATTGCCGACTCAAATGGGGGAGCGTTTTCAGTTTGCTCAGGAGTTATACGTGTCAGCTTTTCCACATAGGAGTCAATTTCACCATACTGTGGGTGCACATAGGTTTTATAGCTATCGGTAATTGTAAGGTTTTCATCAAGACTTACAGCACCGATTTCTATTATCTCCGTTCCGTATTGGTATTTTTCCTGCTTGTCCTTATCCACCGAGCACATTTCCAGGTCTATAACAACATAAGGTATCATACATCCTCCTCTACGGAAAGCTCCACCTTCTGATAGGCGATTGTATCCCTTTCGTAGGTGTAGGTTATATGAAGTGTATTACCTACCGCAGTAATTGCAGGGTAACTGAATTCGTGGTCGCCGGTAATACTCTCGCAGGAGAAAAACTCTGTAAAGGTATCACCGTTATCGCAGGAATACATAAGCACAAGAGGTGCTCTGTCACCCCAGTTTTCGGAAATGGGATTCATTATAAGAACAAGGATTCCGTTGTCGAGCCTTACCACATCAATACCGCTATTGGGGTTTTTAAGGGGAGTTTCATAAGCCTTGCACCAGGTTTTGCCCTTGTCCTTACTGTCGCTTCTGTAAATGTAGCCGCAGCCCGTTCTCACAAGCATATGAAGTCCGTTTTCATCCTCCCAGAGGGTGGGCTGAATCATATTTACGGGCTTGAGCATTTTCTTCGGGCGCAGAACAAAAGCAGAGTGCTCAAAGGTAATGCCGTCATCCTTTGAAATGTCAACAAAGCATTTCCACACCTTTCGCAGGGTTTCCTTTGAGGCGGGTGCTACAACTGTTCCGTCAGATAAGCGGATAGACTTATTTTTTACAGGACCTCTTCCCCCATCATTGTCACCGGGAACCAGAAGCTGAGGAGTGGAAAAGCTCTTTCCGTTATCCTTGCTTATGCAGTAGTATGTAACCCAACAAGGTATGGGCTTTCCGTGCTTGAAGTAAAGGATGATTTCTCCGTTTTCTCTGAGGAAAAGAACGGGATTCCAATGGGGAAGCTCCTCGCCGGGAACACAAATACTGTAAGGCTCCTGCCATTTGTCGTTTTCCCTTCTGCTGAGCCATATTTTTACATCGTTGTTGCTTTCTGCAGAGCCACCGAACCAGGCGGCAAGAACTGTTCCGTCAGGAAGGGGAAGCACAGTTGAAGCGTGGCAGCTTTCCGTTACTGTCTTGGGAGGGTAAATATACTCCTTTAACGAGCTTTTAACATTGATTTTCATTTTTATTCCTCTTTTCCGTTAGTTGTATTTTCTTCGTTTTTGATATCAGTTGTGTTTTCTTCTGTTTTGTCAAGGTATGCAAATGGGTTCCAGGCTTCATCCTTTTCAGGGGGCTTTTTATCATAGCCTATGTTCATAACAATGGGCTCGTTCTGTCGGGTGTGTGTATTCGTTGCAGTTTTCCCTGATTCTCCCGACTTTTCGTTTTTGAGATAATACTGCTCAGCATACAGGTCCGCAGAATTCATCGCAAAGGAAGGAAAGCCTTTTTCCTTTGAAAGAGCTTTATAAATTTTGTAATTAAGAAGGAATTGTATTGATGATATAATTGAAAAAATGCCGAAAATATAAGCGCCTATTATAAATGCTACCGAAAAAATATTGCCCGAGCTGCTAAGCACCGACAGAATATGCACAGGTGCCGTAATCAGGGTGATTACAGGTCCTATGATATTTCCCATTTTTATGTAATTTATGCCGATTATATATATAGGAATAAATATTATTGTAAAAAGTCCGCCGCTGCCGCTGAATATGGACATTACACTTGCAATAAGCATAAGGAAGAATACCATAGCAAAGTTTTTGCCCGGTCTTTGCGCCATAATGTTCCATTTATTCATAAGCTCCTTCTTTTCGTAAAGAGAAGAGGTGGGAATATCATTGTGATGAAAAATTATCTCAATACCGAATATTGAAAAGCCGTGCTCATAGCTTGTGCTTTCGGTTTTGTGGGAAATGTGCAAGGCGGAGTTTTCATCAATATCCATAACAAGGGGCTTTTGGGAAGAGCTTACCTTAAGATTCTGTGAGCGCTGAAGCTCCTCGTTTTTTATGTCGGATTTTGTGTTAAAGGGGTTGTAGGAAACCTCGTTGAGAGCCTGATTCACGGTTTTGTCCTTGTTCCGTAAATATAGCTTATCTGCATATAAATCCGCAGAATTCACAATGAAATCGGGAAAACCCCTTTCCTTTTTGAGCTGAAGGAAAACACTCTTGTAATTATAGAGACATTTTGCACAAAAGTATAAAGAAACACATCCTGCAACAGCTCCTGCCGCAACTCCGCCTATGCTTGCCGTGGGAAGAAGCGGGATTCCCGAAATACCCGAAAGTATGTAGAGAATTACAGAGAATATGTGGAGAATATATCCAAAAAGCTTCCATTTTCTGCACAGTAATCCCGAAATCAGAAAAAGCACCGCTACAATACCGAAAGCCAATATGTGAGCCGCTGAAAGCTTCAGGAAATATGTTGCTGAAATAAGAGAGATAACAGTCAGGACAAAGCAGAAAAGAGAAAGATTTTTACTTGTCTGTGTCCAGTGAAGTGTCATTTCCTTCTTTTCCTTTACAGAAGCCTGAGGAATATAGGCGGTTTCCATTTTGAAATTCACATTAACACCCAACCTTTAATATTTTTCAGTTACGCTCTTTTCAGTACCCTTGGCTATTGCCACAATTCTGCTTGTGCCCAGTCTTGTAGCACCCAGAGAAATGAAATTTTCTGCATCCTCAATAGAAGCAATTCCGCCTGCGGCTTTCATTTTTACATTTTTACCGATATTCTGTGAAAAGAGAATAATGTCCTCGGGAGTAGCACCTGCGTGAGAAAAGCCCGTAGAGGTTTTGATAAAGTCTGCACCTGCATTTGTTACAATACGACACATCTCCTTTTTCTCATCCTCGGTGAGAAGGCAGGTCTCAATAATAACCTTGAGAAGCTTGTTTTTGCAGGCTTCCTTTATGGATTTTATTTCATTTTCAATAAGGTCATATTTCTTGTCCTTGAGCCAGCCGATATTTATAACCATATCGATTTCATCTGCTCCGTTGGATATGGCATCCTCGGTTTCAAACACCTTGCAGGCAGTGGTGTTGTAGCCGTTGGGGAAGCCGATAACAGTGCAGATTTTTACCTTGCCCTTGCAGTAATCGGAGCAAAATTTTACATAAGAGGGGGGAATACAGATGCTTGCTGTATTGTATTTAATGCCGTCATCGCATATTGCGCGGATTTGCTCCTGAGTAGCTTCCTGCTTAAGCAGGGTGTGGTCTGCATAGGTGAGAATTTCTTTGATATCCATAGCTTTACCTCTTAAAAAAGTTTGTTTTTAGGTTTATATTTTTGTATTTATGTTTATTTTAGCATTTTTATATAAAAAGGTAAACAGTATTATTAAAATATCATATTAAATAATAATTGATTTACAGTTTTTGTTGTGGTATCATTAAAATGTAATTTTATGTAGTAAATAATGGTAAGGTGATTTTTATGAAAAATTTACTCGTTATATTCGGCGGATGCTCAAGCGAATACGCAGTTTCTCTGCGCTCCTCTGCTTCTGTGCTCCGAAACATAAATCGCGAAAAATACAATGTTATTATGGTGGGAATTTCCCGTGACGGAAGCTGGTATCACTATGATGGTGATATTGACAGTATCGAAAAGGATTGCTGGCAGGAGAAATGCACCGGAAAGGCAATTCTCTCTCCGGACAGCAAGGACAAGAGCCTTTATGTTTTTGATGGTGAAGGCTATAAGGCTTTGCCCGTAGATGTGATTTTCCCTGTGCTTCACGGCAAAAACGGAGAGGACGGAACAATTCAGGGCATTTTTGAAATGGCACAGATTCCCTATGTTGGTTGTACACCTCTTTCAAGCGGAATGTGTATGGATAAGGCAATTACAAACACTCTCGCAGATGCATCCGGCATCAACGGTGCAAAATGGGTAGCCTTTACCGAAACACAGTACCGAAAGGGTGAAGCCGACCTTGATGAGGCTGAGAGAAGGCTTGGCTATCCCATATTCGTAAAGCCTGCCAATGCAGGCTCTTCCGTAGGAATTTCAAAGGCTCACAACAGAGAGGAGCTTGTTAAGGCTCTTGAGGTGGCTTTTGAAAATGACTATAAGGCAGTTCTTGAGGAAACACTTGTGGGCAGAGAAATCGAGTGTGCCGTAATGGGTAACGAAAATCCCGTTGCTTCCTGTATAGGTGAGATTCTTCCTACTGCCGAGTTCTATGATTACGATGCAAAGTATATTGACAATTCCACAGGTCTTGCAATTCCTGCTGACTTACCCGAGGATGTAAGCGAGAGAGTCCGAGCCGAGGCTATAAGAGCTTATCAGGCTATGGGCTGTAAGGGGCTTTCAAGAGTAGATTTCTTCCTTTCAGAGGATGGAACAATTTACCTCAATGAAATCAATACCCTTCCCGGCTTCACTTCAATTTCTATGTTCCCCAAGCTTTTCGGTCAGGTTGGCATAGCTTATGATGAGCTTATTGACAGACTTATTGAATATGCCGAGGAACGAATGGGATGAAAAAACAGATTCTTTTGTTCTTTGAAAGCACGCAGATTCTTGATGGGGATGAAGATTCCTCAAGACAGCTTGCAAAGGGTACCATAGAAAACTGCGATGGCTCTTATATAATAGAATATACCGAGCCCTCAAAGGAAATGGATGGTGTAGTATCACGGGTTTTCGTGGAGAATGAGCATTTCGTGAAGCTTGTGCGCCGGGGTGTCTACACAATGGATTTTCTTATTGAGGAGGGTGGGCTTCACTCCTGCAGATACAAAACACCCTTCGGAGAAATGCTCCTGGATATAAGGGGCAACAGAGTTTCTGCAAATACAGGTGAGGATGAAGGTCGGGTTTTTCTTCATTATAACCTTGAAGCCGATACACAGATTATAAGCGAAAACAAATTAGAGATAAAATATAAATTAGCAAATCGGAGCGAAAATCAGGAGTAAGCCTGATGCTTTGACGGAGGTTTTAAAATGTCAGATGTAGTAAAAAAAGCGGAGCAGCAAATTGTCAGCTCTGTTACTGATTCTATTAAAGTGAATATCCGGAAAGGAGTTTTCATTGAAGCGGAGCTTCCCGAGTTCAAAACGGAAATTCCTGCGGACAGAAAAAATGGTGATTATTCCGCAAATGCGGCATTTATGCTTTCTAAGGCTCTCAGAATGCCCCCAAGAAAAATTGCAGAGGCGATTCTCGGAGAAATCAGCCTTGAAAACACATATTTTGAAAAATGCGAGGTTGCAGGTCCCGGATTTATTAATTTCTTCCTTAAGCCTGAATTTTATGCAGATGTTCTTCTTGATGTTGAAAATCGGGGTGATGCCTACGGCAGAAGCGATTTCGGTAAGGGCAAGAAAATAAATGTTGAGTTCGTTTCTGCAAACCCCACAGGACCTATGCATATGGGTAATGCAAGAGGCGGTGCTCTCGGCGATTGCCTTGCAGGTGTTCTTGATTGGGCAGGCTATGAGGTTGAAAGAGAGTTTTATGTAAACGATGCAGGTAACCAGATTGATAAATTCGGTTTATCTCTTGATATCAGATATCAGCAGATTCTCAAGGGTGAGTCCGCAGCAACCCTTCCCGAGGATAGCTACCATGGAGATGATATCCGTGTACTTGCCCAGAGCTATATTGATGAGCACGGTGACGGACTTCTTGAGGTAAGTGAGCAGGAGAGAAGGAAGGCTCTCGTTGAATACGGACTTCCCAAAAATATTGCCACAATGAAGGCGGCAATGGCAAAGTACAGAATAGAGTATAATACCTGGTTTTCAGAGCTTTCTCTCCATAATGGGGGAGAGCTTGAGGAAACTATTGAGATTCTCAAGAAAAACGGACACACCTACGAAAAGGATGGTGCTCTCTGGTATAAAAATATTGAGGTTCAGACTGAAATTCTCCGCAAAGAGGGTAAAACCGACGAGGAAATCGAAAAGCTTGAGCTTAAGGATGATGTTCTCATAAGACAGAACGGTAATCCCACCTACTTTGCGGCAGATATCGCATATCACAGAAACAAGCTTCTCAAAAGAGGCTTTGATACGGCTATTGATGTATGGGGCGCTGACCACCACGGTCACGTTGCACGAATGAAGGGTGCTATGGAAGCCGTAGGTATTGATGGCAGCAGACTTGATGTTGTTCTTATGCAGCTTGTAAGACTTATGAAG
>JAZSCI010000340.1:0-12071 GCA_045602865.1 Acutalibacteraceae bacterium | reverse complement strand
CCTTAACAACATCCGGAACGGGATCGCCGTACCAATCCTTTGCTCTTTCCCAGCAACAAGCTCTCAGATCCTCTTCCGCATTCTCAACAACGGGGTTGAATACACCGTCGGGAATAGGAAGAATCTCCTCATCAACCATATCAGCAATCTTATTGGGGTTAGTAATAACAACCTCTTTAGCTACGTCTTCGCCAAGATATTCGAAATCCTCAAGCATTTCTTTTGTTGTTTTCAGATACAGCGGTGGTTGATTATTCGCATCCTTGAAGCCTTGTCCTGCCTGTAAAACAGTTCTGTAAATGGCGTCATTCTTGTCAAGGAAATGAACATCACCTGTGGCAACTGTCATTTTATCAAGCTCATCAGCAAGGTTTATAATCGATCTGTTGATGCTCATAATATCATCATAGGTCCTGATATTTTCGCATCCGTCACGATCACTATCTAACATATACTCGTTATTGCCAAGGGGCTGAATTTCAAGATAATCATAGAACGAAGCAATATCCAGAAGCTTTTCGTGACTTGCACCATTAACGAATGCGTGGAAAAGCTCACCCTCTGAACAAGCACTACCTATAATCAAACCCTCTCTGTGCTCTTTAATAACGCTCTTGGGCATACGTGGTTTTTTGTAGAAATAGTCCAGGTTAGACTTTGAAACAAGCTTATAAAGGTTCTTTAAGCCTGTCTTATTCTTAACAAGAAGAATACAGTGGAAGTAACGATCCTTTTTGATTTCCTCGGCAGTTTTAAGTGTACCGTCCTCGTTGTAATCGTTCACAAGATAACACTCACAGCCATAGATAATCTTAAAGCCTGTTCCTCTGGCAGTATTACAAGCCTCAGGGAACGCCTGAACACAACCGTGATCGGTAATAGCTATAGCCTTATGTCCCCATTTCATAGCTCTTTTAACAATAGATTTTGCACTACTCATAGCGTCCATTGCAGACATATTAGTATGTAAATGAAGCTCGACTCTCTTTTCCTCAGCCTCATCAACAAAATCCTTTTTATCAATAAGAGCAAGCATATTAGGAGATATAACATAATCACGCTTGTATTCATCATATTTTAAAGGTCCTCTGACAAGTACGCAAACTCCATCCTTAACCTTAGAGTCAAGATTCTCCAGTAATGGCTTAGTATCAAAGAACTTACAAGCAAATGAGCCTGTATTATCAGTTATATTAAAGCTGATTATATAACTTTTACCATCTCTTGTTTCTCTCTTTTCGTATTTAAAGACCTCACCCCAAACAAATACTGTACCATCTTCGTAGGTAATATCCCTCATATTAGAAGGCTTCGCGTACTTATAATTGCCCACAACAGGTCGTACGGATTTAAAATCAAGAGGCAGGTCAGGAAAATCAACCTCAGTATCAGGCGGTCTCACAGACATATTTTCGTAATCGATTGCCTGCTGCTTCCTGAGAAAATCATCCTCATCGGAATCCTCGCCTTCCAGGGCGACAGAAATATTTCTTCCGAAATGCTTTAATATATACTCTTGCAGAAATACATCTGCACCGGCTTTTTCGCAAATATCGCGACCACTCTCAAGAAACCTGATTGTATACACATCATCAACAAAAGAGGTCTCAACTGCTTCAAGGAAGCCGTTTGTCTGAGGTACGTTATGCTTGAGCACCTTCAGAAGCATAGGAAAGCAATCCTCTTCAAGTCCTTCAGGAGGTAAAATATAATCAAATTCTACTTTTTTGAATTTAAGAGCAAGTTTTATTTCGTTAGAAACTGCCTTAAGACACATTATATTACAAAACTTATCAACGTGAAGAACCGCTGATATATATAAATTTTCCGTATTGATAACCAAATCGGAAAACTCGGTTTTCTCAAGCATAGAACGATATTTCTCCGTAGCTATGTATTCACCGAAAACCTGAAGAAAGTTATTTAACATAATTTATCTATCTCTAAGAGGAGCTCTTTTACAATATCCTCCTCGGGTACCTTTCTTAAAATTCCACCTTTTTTAAACAGAACGGCACAACCATCTCCTCCAGCAATACCAATATCAGCTTCCTTGGCTTCGCCGGGACCGTTTACAACACAACCCATTACAGCAATTTTAATGGGATTCTTATAATTTCTTACAGCATTCTCCACCTCTGTCGCCAGAGCAACAAGGTCAATTTTTGTTCTTCCGCACGTAGGACACGAAACAATCTGAGGTGACTCAACACGAACGTTTATAGCCTTAAGAATATCCTTGGCAGCATAAATCTCCTTAACGGGATCATCGGTAATAGAAACTCTCACGGTATCTCCTATTCCGTTGAGAAGAAGTGAGCCGATACCAACCGAAGATTTTATAAGAGCACTTCGCTCTGTACCTGCTTCCGTTACACCAAGGTGAAGAGGATAATCACATCTTTGAGCAACAAGAGTGTATGCCTCAACCATATTTCCTACATCAGAGGATTTTATAGAAACCACCGTATCATAAAATCCGCAATCTTCTAAAAGCTTAATATGGCGAAATGCACTTTCGACCATAGCAGCCGGTGTGGCTCCACCGAATTTTTCAAGTAAATCCTTCTCTACCGAGCCGGAATTAACACCGATTCTTATAGGAACATTTCTGAGTGCACAGGCATCAGCAACTGCAGCAACACGATCTGCAGAGCCGATATTACCCGGATTAATACGAATTTTATCAACCCCTGCCCTGAGACTCTCTAAAGCAAGCTTGTAATCAAAATGGATATCCGCAACGAGAGGAATATTGCTTACTTCCTTAAGCTTTCCCAAAACAGAAACCGCTTCCATATTGGGAACAGCCATACGGATAATCTCGCATCCTGCTTCCTCGAGAGCCTTAAGCTGCGCTGCATTCTTTTCAAAATCTTCAGCAGGAGCATTAAGCATAGACTGTATAGCAATAGGTGCATTTCCACCTATTTTAATATTGCCAACACTAACCTGTCTCGATAATCGTCTCTCCATAATAAACCTCTTTAAAACTGTTTAATAATATCGCTGACGGATACAACCGCCATAAAAATCAGTAACAACACCAAACCGATCGTATGAACAAGTCCTTCCTTTTTAGCAGGAATAGGCTTACGGCGGATAATTTCAATAAATATAAAGAAAAGTCTTCCGCCATCAAGTGCAGGTAATGGTAAAAGATTAAACACACCTACATTAATAGTAATCATTGAAAGGAAATTGAGTGCTGTAAGAATTTGGTCTGAAAAAGCCTCAGGCTCAGAGGTGGATTCTGCAATTGCGGAAATAGTTCCGATAGGGCCTGAAACATCCTTCATTCCATACTCACCTGTACATAAATCCACAAGACTCAGTCTTACCATCTGTACAATAGATGCAGAATCGAGCACGGCATTTTTCACAACATTGAAGAAATTCGGATACTCACCAAGAATAATGAAATCCTGCTGAATAAACGATCTTCCCTCATATTCGAACTGTTTGAATTCAACCTCCTCAAGCAGAACCTTCTCACCATCGCGAATAACAGTAATATCAAGTTTGTTATCACGATCACGAACCATATTAAATGCAATTCCCTTATAGGAATATACGTTAGTGTTGTTGATTTTAACAATTTCATCACCAATTTGAAGACCTGTCTCGGAGCTTACTGAATTTTCCATAAAATCGCAAACTGTCCGTGTGCCTACAAGCTCGCTACAGGAGAGACAAATACCAACAACAACTACACCGAGAATGAGATTTAATATAGCACCCGCGGCTATTATAATAAACCTCTGCCAGGCGGGTTTATTATTAAATGCACGTTCATCCGCACTATCCTCATCCTCGCCTTCCATACTGACAAATCCGCCAATGGGAAAAAGTCTTAAGGAATATTGGGTTTCACCCTTTCTCTTTTTGAAAATTGTAGGGCCCATACCCAAAGCGAATTCATTGACCTTTACATCAAAAAGCTTCGCGAACGAAAAATGTCCAAATTCGTGAATAGCAATTATAACACCGAAAAGAAAAACGGCAAGTATATACGGCCAAAAGCTGCTCCAAAGAGCGCCAATATTGAGATTCAACTCTCAAAACACCTCCAAAATTATTGGGCTGCCTCACGAACCTTGCATCTCATAAGGGCATCCACATCAAGAACATCCTGCAATAAGTAATCAGCCTTATCAGGCGTATATTTTGCCGCCTGGGATATAAGCTGGGGAATATCATTAAATGATATTTTACCCTGTCTGAAAAGAAGATTAGCCTCTTCGTTAGCACAGTTTACCGCAGCAGGATAAAGACCACCTTTTTTTATAGCCTCACGACATATATCCATACACGGAAAATTCTCATAATCAGGCTTATAGAAGGAGAGATTGCCAATCTCCCACAAATCAAGTTGCTTTTCAGGGGACTCAAACCTATCGGGATATGTGAGTGCAAACTGAATGGGCAAACGCATATCAGGATGACCTAACTGAGCAATAACAGAATTATCATCATACTCAATAAGAGAATGAACTATACTTTCTCTGTGAACAACAATATCTATCATATCGGGATCAACATCAAAGAGCCATACAGCCTCGATGAGCTCAAGTCCTTTGTTGAACATAGTGGCACTATCAACAGTAATTTTCTGTCCCATACTCCATGAGGGATGCTTTAATGCATCTGCGAGAGTAACATTGGAGAGCTCTTCCTTTGTTTTGCCGAAGAACGGACCACCCGATGCAGTAAGAATAAGCCTTTTAAGGGCTTTGTTTCTTGGTGAACCAAGCAAGCATTGAAAAATAGCCGAATGCTCACTATCGACAGGGAGAATGCTTACACCCTTTTCGGCAGCAGCATCGGTTACAAGTCTACCACCTGCAACGAGTGTTTCCTTGTTTGCCAGCGCAATAGTTTTTCCTGCATTTACAGCATCAAGGGTTGGCTTTAGACCAGCCATTCCTACAACTGCATTGAGGGTGATTTCTCCCTTGGCTTCCGCCGAACAAAAGCACACGCCCTCAATACCACTCAAAACCTTAACAGGCAAATCAGAAACACGGGATTTTAACTCCTTTGCCGCCTTTTCATCTACAAGAGCTGCATATTCCGGCTTAAACTCACGAATCTGACTTTCAATTTTATCAACATCAGAATAAGCGGCAAGAGCCTCGATTCTGTAACCGTGGGCTCTCGCTACATCCAATGCCTGAACACCTATGGAGCCTGTAGCTCCCAATAAATTAATTCTTTTCATAGCTTAAAATGAATTCATAAAATATATAGCAGAATAAAGTACGGGGAGAACAAATAAAACACTATCAAATCTGTCCATAATTCCACCGTGTCCCGGAAGAAGCTTACCAAAATCCTTTATTCCGAAGTTTCTTTTAATTGTCGAAGCAGCAAGGTCTCCGAACATACTGATAACAGAAAGAACAACACTGAGGACAATAACAGCAATATACGAAAGTCCTGTTTCACCATCAAAGAAGAATTTCTTGAATACAAACAGAAGAAGAACATTAAGAAGAATTGCGCCTGCAATTCCTCCGATTGCCCCCTCTACAGATTTCTTGGGACTGATTTTAGGACAAAGCTTGTGCTTACCAAGCTTACTGCCCACAAAGTATGCAAATATATCTGTCATCCAACCTGCAAACAAAGCAAACAGAAGAAGATACACACCATCAACCTTAGTATAGCCGTTGAAATGCTTGTCAACATCGCGAAAAACGATCATAAGAGAGAATGAATACGGTACCGCAGTTGATGCAAATATAGCAGTAACAGCTTGTTCGAATTTAGTTGTTTCAAACTCAAGAAGCATAAATATCAGGATAAGAACAACATACACACCGCCAAAAGCAGCAACGGGAAGTGAAACACCAAAATGAACAAGGAAAGGTATTGTAATTGACAACACAATACTGAACACATAAATCATTTTATTTTTCAAGCCGACTGCTTTCTCTATTTCCCAAACTGCAATCCCGCTGAGAAGCGCAATAAATACAGGGAAAACGATTGTATTCATTAACAATAAAGCGCCTATAAATAATATTCCTGATAAAAGCCCTGTTATAACTCTCTGTTTCACAATTTTTCTCCTTATATGTAAAACTTGTAATATTTCAGAATACAACCTGAGCTTTCTGGGCTCAGGTGTATTACCGAATATTTAAACACCGCCGAAACGACGATTTCTTTTCTGATAATCCTCGAGAATGGTATCAACATCCTTCTCAGAAAAATCAGGCCATAAAATATTTGAATACCAGAATTCCGAATAAGCAGATTGCCAGATCATAAAATTAGATAGTCTGTACTCACCGCTTGGTCTTACAATAATATCCGGATCGGGTTGGTCAGCAGTATAAATATGGTTACCGATTGTGGCTTCGCTTATATCATCAACAGAAATTTCACTTTTCTGTACTTTAGCCGCTATCTCTTTAACAGCATGTGTAAGCTCTGCTCTTCCACCGTAATTCAAGGCGATATTAACAGTTACCTTACTGTACCCTGCAGTTTTCTTTTCTGCTCTCTCAATGAGCTTGAGCAAATCCTTGGGTAAGCCCTCTCTCTCTCCGATGAAACGAAGCCTCATCTGACGCCGTTCATTTTCGCCGAGTCTCCCCTCACCATCGGTAAGATATTCCTTAAACAAATTCATAAGAGCAAGAACCTCAGATTTCGGTCTGTTCCAATTTTCTGTAGAAAAAGCATAGAAGGTCATATATTCAATACCCAGATCAGCACAATATTCGCCGATTTTCTTGAACACCTTTGCGCCTTCCTTATGTCCGGCACTTCTTTCAAGACCTCTGTTTTTTGCCCATCTACCGTTGCCGTCCATAATAAAGCCTATATGCTTCGGTAAAACCTCATACCTGGGAAGCTTATTATTATCCATAATCAGATTTCCATTATTTCCTTTGTTTTTGCTGCTGCGATTTCATCAATCTTCTTAACGAATTCATCAGTGATTTTCTGAAGCTTTTCCTCACCGTGCTTCTGATCATCCTCTGTGATTTCAGAATTCTTCTTCATTGTCTTGATCTTTTCAATACAATCACGTCTGATCTGTCTTACAGCAACCTTTGTATCCTCTGCAAACTTAGAAACATCCTTAGAAAGCTGTTTTCTTCTCTCCTCTGTAAGAGCAGGGAAAACAAGACGGATAATTCTGCCATCATTTGAAGGATTGATACCGATATCAGAAGCGAGAATTGCTTTCTCAATAAGGCTCAATGCCGACATATCCCAGGGCTGAATAGCAAGAATTCTTGCTTCGGGAACAGAAATTGCAGCCATCTGATTGATGGGTGTGGGTGTGCCGTAGTAATCAACCTGAATTCTGTCAAGAACGGCGGCATTTGCACGACCTGCTCTGATTGAGTTGTACTCATACTTAAGAGAGTTGATTGACTTCTCCATTTTTTCATTTGCTAAATTAAATACGCTATCCATAAGTGTACCTCCGAATAAATTTTTTAAGAAACTATTGTACCGGCATTTTCACCGGAAACTGCTTTCGCAATATTTGATGTGTCATTAAGATTAAACACAAGAATAGGAAGACCGTTCTCCTGACAAATAGCAGCAGCTGCTGTATCCATAACCTTAAGATGTCTTTCCAGAAGCTCGTTATGAGTAATAGTGTCAAACTTAACTGCATCATCATACTTGTTGGGATCCTTATCATAAATGCCGTCAACATTAGTTGCCTTAAGAAGAACATCGGCATTTATCTGTACCGCCCTGAGAGCAGCACCGGAATCGGTAGAGAACAGGGGATTTCCTGTTCCTGCAGCAAATATTACTACTCTACCCTTTTCAAGATGTCTGACTGCCTCATCTCTTACAAACATCTCAACGACACCGGGAATCTGTACGGCAGAAAGAACTCTTGCATCCACACCTGCATCAAGAAAGCCCTGCTGCAAAGCAAGTGAGTTCATAACAGTAGCAAGCATACCGATACTATCGGCTCTTGTTCTGTCCATTGAGCCGCTTGAACGGCCCCTCCAGAAATTACCGCCGCCAACAACAATACCTACCTGAACACCCTTATCGGTAATCGCCTTAATGGCAGAGCAAACATCGTCAATAACATTAAAATCAAACCCGTGTCCTGCCTCACCTGCGAGAACCTCACCGCTAAGCTTAAGCAAGACTCTTTTGTAGCCTGAATTCATATTACAACCCCTTTCTGAGTTATACATTTTTACTTATACATTTTACAATATATTACATATAAAGTAAAGAGAAAAGAATCAAATTTTATTATAATAACACAGATATTTTAGTCAAAAGCAAAAGAAAACCGGAAACACAAAAATGCTTCCGATTTCTATTTTTATTCATTTTCAAGCAACTCAACAAATTCATCGGTTGAGACCGGTCTCTTGAAGTAGAAGCCCTGACCGACAACATTGTAATCATGGGATTTCAGATATTCAACATGCTCCTGCGTTTCCACACCCTCAGCAACTACAGAAACCGATAACTCTTCTGCCAGGTTAAGAATTTTATCAACAATCTTTTTGGCGAGTTTTTCGCTATCTTTATTATAAATCAGGAAAGCTCTGTCAAGCTTAAGTCCATCCACACTCACATTCTGAACCATACCAAGAGAGGAATGTCCGCTTCCGAAATCATCAATATAAACCTTGAAGCCGCTATCGTGAAGCTTTTGAATAACGCTGCGGCAAAGGTTATAATCACCTACAAGAATACTCTCCGTAAGCTCAATACAAATGTACTCTTTAGGAACATTATATTTATTTGAAAGTCTGTTGAATCTACGAGGTAAATTTATGGATAGAAGGTCATTTCTGCAGACATTCAGAGAAACAGGCACGAGTTTTTCGCCACGTTTAAGCTTATTACTCATCCATATAAACACCTGTTCCCATATATAGGAATCAAACTGTGTAACAATCCCCGTATCTACAAGGACAGGCATAAATTCAGCAGGCGGAATATCACCGTACAAAGAGCTTTTCCACCTCATTAGAGCTTCTGCACCGACAATTTTATTGTTTTTCAAATCGTACTGAGGCTGAAGATAGAAGGTAAATTCCCCATTTTCAAGAGCCGAAAGACAAGCGCGGGAAATATGCCAGCCGTGGTCAATCTGCTCCTGAAACTCCTTTTGGTGCCAATAAACATGATTTTCAGCATTTTTAAAATCATATTTAAAGGAATTCCGAGCCATATCATACATACTTATTACCGAAGAATCCACATCCTCTATAATATAGCAGCCCATTTTGGGCGCAGCCTGCATTCCACCACTAACAAGGACAACCTTATCACATATTTTCCTAAAAAATTCATCTACAATATCTTCGTCGTAAGGGAGTATGATTGCAAAATCATCGTTTCCTAAATAGCCTGCATATGTATCATAAGTGTTCTGAGCTTCCTTGATAATCTCCGCAATAACAAGAAGAATCTTATCGCCCTCACTCCTGCCGAACTGCTTATTGTAGAGCCAGAACTGAGGCAAATCAATAGCCGCAAGGCAGTATTCATTAGGCTTGCCTTCAGCAATCAGCTTGCTTGCCTCATGGTAAAAGCTCTCTTTGTTCCTCAGGCCCGTAAGAGAATTGATTCCTAATCTTGTCAGTGCAGTATCAATAGGCTGTTTATCGTAAATACTGATATCAACCGCCTGAGAATGCTCAATTTTATTTTTTATAAAGCATCTGACAATAAAATCACCATCGGGATTTCTTGGCATCTGAACGAAAAATTCCTGTGCCTTGAAAAGATTATTGTCACTTCCAATCTCAAGAAATTCAGAAAAAAGATAGCCTTTATGTTCGCTTTGTTCAAGCCTTTGTTCCAAAGTATCGATATCCCAGAATTCCTTGTGCGCCTCCCAATCAGAGGGATGTATTATGGTTTTACGGATAAAGTCAGGCATTTCTTTAAGAGAAGGAGCGGAATGCTCATGTGATTGCTTGGCAGAAAGCTCTCCCTTATTATACAAAAAATTGTATGTGCCTTTTGTAAGGTTAAGTTCAATAAGCCGACCATCCTCAGTTCCGTTACCGAAGAAATATCTGACAACCTTACCTTCATCATATATCCACTCAGCATGAAAAATATAACACTCTCCAACCTCGGGAAATACAATATCGGCACAACGCCCCTCAATCCACTTACCCATTTTTTTGTTAAAGTGAAACCTTATCTGAGATGTTGAAACAGGACAATCGTTACAAGGCTTATTTTCTCCGCACAAAACCTCGTAACAATAATCCCCTTTTTTGATAGAAGGGAAATGAGCAGAAACAGAATCATTATAATAAACGATTTTGTAATCAGTATCAATAATATATGCCATTGATTTAAATTTTAAATCATCTGTTTTCAAAAACTCACCTTCCTCAAACATATAATCATTCCAATGCCATTTTAACTATTGTATCACAACTTTAACACAATTTAAATTGAACTTTCGCACAAATATATGAACAATAATTTAGTAGTTGTGCTTTAAAAATCAAATAATTATTTTCAAAAAAAATAAAGATAAACCTAAAATTCACTCTAAATTTACCCGATATGATTTTTTCGCATTTTCCAGAGAGTCCATCATTGTTTCAGCAAAGATACCATATCCCTTTGTAGGATTATCCACTATAACATGGGTAATAGCCCCCACAAGCATACCATTTTGAATAATCGGGCTACCACTCATTCCCTGCACTATTCCTCCCGTTTTAGAGATAAGCTCTTCATCGGTTATCTCAACAAGAAGATTTTTGTTTTCTGTATTATAATGATTGACTTGTGTAATCCGGGCAGAATAGCGGACAACTTCTCCATCTTCAAGTGTTGTATATACCTCTGCATCGCCAATCTCTACTTCATTGTTTTCAGCTATATCCACCAGCTTATTTTCTGTAAAAGGCATACTGAACCGACCATAAACACCTATATTACAATTAAGCATAATTGTCCCTGTGTTTTCTTCTTCAAGATATCCGCAAAGCTCCCCTGCAAAACCGTTTTTGCTCATTTTATAACCCGTAAGATGCACGGAAGTACACTCACCACTGGAAATAGGTAGAGTAAGCTTTGTGTCTATATCACAAACGGCATGACCAAGACACGCAAAATAACCATCCTTTGTACAGAAGGTAACGGTGCCGATTCCGGCACAGCTATCCCTCACCCACACCCCTGCTTTATACTTTTCCTCACTAATTGAATAGGCGCCACAGAAAGGTATATTTATAATTTCATTATTTCTTGATATTGTCAATGTTGTTGATTTCCCTTTATTTTCTTCAATCAATCGGGACAGATGTATGTTATCTGCAACCTTTTCGCCATTAAAGCTTTTAATAATATCCCCTACAAGAATTCCGGATATCTGTGCAGTATCAACAGGTCCGTTCTCCGTATCAACAGGCTCCGTGCCAACAACAACCACACCATCTGCATATAATTTCAAGCCAACAGGATAACCACCTATAAAAACCTTTTCCCGAACAACTTTTTCCTCTTCCGACGTATCTTTCTCTCCTGAAAGAATATCCTGGATTGTTTTACCAAGCTCCCTAATGCCAACAGCAGCACCATTCATATTCAAATCAACAGTTGTATCGTAATTATACGCTGTTGAATTAAACACAGAAAGCATTAATGCACCACTTAATACAATTGACAAAAATGCCTTTAAAATTTTATTGAATTTCAAAATTTCACCCCCACATTACAGATTTAATTTGTGTAATACAAGGTGAAATAATATAAGAAAAAAATACTAAAAACGGAGCCGCACATTGCGACTCCGTAATAAGACTTTATGTAATTTATGGAAATCAGATAGAAATTTCGTTTGCAATTCTGTAAAGCTCGATGTCGATGGTTTTTTTCATATTAAGAGCTTCAATGATGTCGTAATCCTCAATTTTATCCTTCTTGGAAACAACAACTCTGTTTCCGATATCACTCTTGAGAAGCTGAACAGCATGGAATCCCATACGGCTTGCGAGAACTCTGTCACGAACAGAGGGTGAACCGCCACGCTGAACATGGCCCAATACAGTAGCACGGCTTTCTACACCTGTTTTCTGCTCAAT
>JAZSCI010000339.1:0-5095 GCA_045602865.1 Acutalibacteraceae bacterium | reverse complement strand
CAACATAGCACGTGACACCATCTGCGGCATAGTAGGTGCCTACGAGAATCTTCTCTTCACCTGCGGTGCTCTTGTAAAGCTCTACATAATCGCAGATTCCGTCATATTTCCAGCTTACTGTTATAAATGCAAGAGAATCCTCGGTAGCATCTGTGAATCGGGCTTTAAGAGAAGCGGGCTTTGTGTAGTTTGTAAGACCATCCTTATTGTAAGGACTTGTAAAGCCCTCTGCCTCTGCACATACAGTATAGGAGTAGGACTTTGTGAGAGCAGCGGCATCTGTGTCTGTAAAGTAATTCTCTGCATAAGAGCCGATTGATGTCCATTTTCCGTTGGGGGACTTTCTGTAAACATAGTATGCCTGTGCACCCTCAACTGCATCCCAGGTTATTTCTGCACCTGCTTCTGTAATAATAACATCCTTCATAACAGGCTCAGAGAGAGCGATAATGGGCTTTGCTGAATATTTGCTTTCGTAAGAGCTCTTGTGAGCCTTTGCCATATATTCATAGGCGGTGCCGCATTCTGCTTTTTTATCATAGAAGGCGGTGTCTGTAAGCTTGGATGCAATCTTTTTCCAGGCTTCACCGGGAAGGCGTCTGTAAACTGTGTATCTGTCTGCGCCCTTGATTGCTTTCCAGGCAATCTTTACGGCAGATGTGCCATCGGAAAGTGTTTTGTTTGCAAGAGAGATTTTAGGTACTGAAAGGAAAACGTTTGACTTTGATACGGCATAGTAGCCTAATGTCTTGTCAAGCTTTGCTCTTACAGTATATTTATAAGTCTTTCCGGATACCTTCTTGATTGTGTCAACGAATTTAGTTGTAGTACCCTTGTTGATTTCGGCAATCTTTTCCCATTTCTTTCCATCATCTGAACGGCGGTAAACAATGTAACCATCTGCTCCGCCTACCTTGCTCCAGGAAATTACGGCGTTCTGATTGTCATCGAATTTAACGGATTTGATTGTGGAAATACCGATATATTTAGCCTTTACACCGTTACTGTCATAGGCGCCCTTGTTAGTTTTTGCAGCAGCTCTTACTGTATAGGTGTATGCTTTTCCGCTTTTTACATTAGTGTCAACAAAAGATTTCTTGGTTGTGGTACCAATGCTTTCCCAGCCATCAGCGGTTTCTCTGTAAATGACATACTTTGTAGTGTCGGAATCAGAATGAGACCATTTGATTTCGATACCTTCCTTGCAGGGAGCCGCAGATTTAAGTGCGGGGGCGGGGAGATAGTTGAAATCCACACCATCGGAATTGTAGGCACTGTAGAAGGAGCCGTTAAAGGCTCTTACCGTATATGTGTAGTACCAGTCTGTATTTATCGCGGTTTTGTCAACATAGGATACAGTTTTGCCGCCTTTGATTGTAGCAATTTTTTCCCAATTATAGCTATTGAGAGAGCCACCCTTACGGTAAATGTAATAGCCCTTGGAGCCGCTTACCTTTTCCCAGGAAAGCTTTACATAGCCCTTTGAGGTTGAGGTGCTGATTTTATTGAGCTTGGGTGTGGCAAGGTAGGTGATAGAAACACCCTTGGTGTCAGCCTTGCTCTTGTAATCGCCATCGTATGCTTTTACGGTGTAGGTGTATTTCTTTCCGCTTTTTGCAGTTTTGTCGGTGAATGCGGATTTGCCTTCTCCGAGAGTATCAACAGTTGTCCATTTTGTTTCGCCCTCAGCCTTGCGCAAAACCTTGTACTTTGTAGCAGTCTGAAGGGGAGTCCAGAAAAGCTTTACACCTGACTCTGTGTTTTTTACAGAGCCGAGAGCAACGGTTTTCTTGCTGAGTCTGTCGATTTTGAATTTAAAGGTCATTACGGAGTCAGAGTCAATATAGGTGCTGCTGTCTCTTTCAATAAAGGTGTAGCATCTTCCGTAATATGTTCCGCTGTGAAGATTTCTGAAGGGCCAGCGGATTTTCTTGAGTATGTTGCTTTTTGAGGAGCTGAAGTAATCTGTTGATGCGCTTATGGGTTCGCCCTTGAATTTACTGTTATCGTAAATTTCAATGGCATACTGAGCATCCTCCTTACCCTCACTTATAAGCATAAAGTAAAGATAAGTCTCATCTCCGTAGAATTTGAAGCTGGAAACAGGAGCAGAGTATTTTGAGTTAGTGCAAACCACCTGTCCCCATTCATTGTTGTGTGATGCATATTCCACGTTTGCGGCAGAAGAGCTTATACCGAAAACGGAAACCAAAAGGATTGAAGCTAAAAGAAGCATCAGAGCCTTTGAAGCAAAACGGGATTGTTTCATTTAAATACCTCCAATGTTAGTTGTATCCCGAAAAGGCGGACAAAAAAGCCGCTTCAGGGGATATGTAATTACATTATAATATATAGCAGAATTTATTTCAACATAAAACTGTTAATAAAATTTGTATAATTTGAAAATAAAATCGAGTTGTGAACAGCTTTTTATTTTTGTTAAAATTTAATTCATAAGATTTATTAAGACTTACCAAAAAAATGGCAGAATTTTGTATGGTGAAAAAACGCCTTCGATGATTGCATTTTCTATGAAAAAGTGTTATTATGTCTATAATTAGGTGAATTGTTGTTCAAATCTGGATTAAGTAGGTGTGAAATGTCGAGCTCACTAAAAATCGAGGCAGTAAAGCCTCTCTGCAAAGCCACGTTTGACAAGATACCCAGGGAGAAGCGGGACAGAGTCCTTCGTGCCGCTCTTGAGGAGTTTGCGGAAAACGGCTTTGAAAACACATCAATTCAGCAAATTGCAAAAAAAGCACAAATAAGTGTCGGCTCTGTGTACAAGTATTTCGAGAACAAGGAAGCCTTGTTTATGATGGTTGTGCAGGAGGGACTCAGCTCACTTGAGGAGTTTCTCAAGGGACTTGCAGATTCATCCGATGATATAGTTGTGAAGGCAGAGAAGATTATACGTGGGTTGTTGCGTTATTCAAAAAAACATCCCGAGCTTATAAAGCTTTATTGCGGACTGACTACGGGACAGAAATCGGAATTTCTCAACGGACTTTCCCAGCGCATTGAGGCAGTCAGTGCTTCTGTGTACACTGTGGTAATCAGTCAGGCACGGGAAACAGGCGATGTCCGTGAGGATATAAATCCTGCATTTTTTGCATTTTTGCTTGATAATATTCTTATGATGCTGCAGTTTAGCGGAGCCTGTGACTATTATAAGGAAAGATTTTTTATCTATACCGGACAGCAGATAGAGGATAGCGAAGAGCTTATTGTGGCAGAGACCATAAAATTCCTTAAGGCTGCATTCAATTTCAAATAGGAGGAAGAAACATTGAAAAAAATTATAGCAGTATTATTGACCTTCTGCATACTTGTATCTGCATACTCTGTAGGTGCATTTGCGGCACTCTCGGGAGCAGAGCTTCTGGGTAAGTATGATTTCAACGGAGATAATGCGGTTAATGTGCTTGATGCGAGAAAGCTTCTGCGTGTATCTGCAAATATGGAAGCACCCGATGAAGCTAAAAATTATGACGTAAACGGCGATGGTGCTGTAAATCAGGCAGATGTAATGAAGACACTTTATACCGTTCTTGGTATCGAGGAGGAGGTTTCTGAAAATAAGGATGTGAACCTTGTTAACTTCAGAAACGAGCTCAATGCGGTGAAAACATCAATGCCCGGCTTCAAGAAAACCTCAGATCCTATCTGCAAATCAATGCGCGTGACCACGGCTAATGCACCGGTGGAGGATCTTAATGTAACGGACAAGGAGTTCAGCGAGTACACGGAGATTGTGTGCTCATATACGGAGGATCTGCTTAACGGTCCTCTGGGACTTCTTATGAAAGAGGAGCTTAAAAAGGAATACAGAGAATCTATGGCACAGATGCGCGATAAGGCAAAGACTATCTATGAGTCACATCCTACTACAACAACTGTTGCCAAGGGAGCTCCTTCCCATGTCAATAAATTCCCGGTAAACAATCTGGGTAACGCTTGTCTGCTTAAGGCGGATGAGGTAGAAAGCATCACAAGTGAGCTTACAGAGGATGGTTATATCAAGCGTACAGTAACTCTCGGAGAGTACACTTATGTAGGGGATGAGTATCCTACCGGCAGTGCAGGCTTTGCCTACAGATGGCAGCACATTCCTTATGGTAAGGTATTCAACCTTCCGCCCCTTGATGAGAAGACAACCTCAGTAGAGGTGTCTGTGCTCAACAAGGTAACCTTTAAGGATGGTAAAATTGTTTCAATAGTTGATCCGTCAACAGGTATGGCAGTTGATGTTACATACTCATACACATATATTGCAGATATGACATCTACAGAGTATGATAAGGATGGTAACATTACTCTTAAGATGACAACTGTTGCTACAATGGATATGTTTGAGCATTGCGAAATAAACCATTGATTTTCAGGAGGGAAAAGTAAAAATATGGAAAAAATTAAGGTAACAATGGAAAACGGTGGCGAGTTTATTATCGAGCTTTATCCCGAGGTGGCTCCCATCACCTGTGAGAACTTTCTCTCACTTGTAAAATCCGGCTTTTACAACGGCATCGGCTTTCACCGTGTAATTGATGGCTTTATGGCACAGGGCGGAGATCCCGAGGGAACCGGCTGCGGCGGAAGCGACAAGTGCATTAAAGGCGAATTTGCTATGAACGGAGTAAATAATACTCTTTCACATACCCGTGGCGTTGTGTCAATGGCAAGATCACAGAATCCCAATTCTGCAAGCAGTCAGTTCTTTATCTGCTACGGAGATTGCACCTTCCTTGACGGACAGTATGCAGCCTTCGGTAAGGTTACAGAGGGTATGGAGGTTGTTGATGACTTCCTTTCAATCCCCAGAAGAATGAGCTTTGGAGGAGAGGTTTCCGTTCCTACAGAACCCATAGTTATGAAAACAGTTGAAGCTGTTGAATAAAAGAGAAAAAGGAGATTTTAGCAATGAATTCAAAGGTTGAAGGATTACTTCACAAGCTGTACGGCACCACTCCCGGTGGCAACGGCTTACAGCCCAAGGAAGCTCTTGCATACGGTATTGCAGGCTTCGGACAAAACTTTATATGTACCATTATCGGTTCATATCTCACCATTTTCCTCACAGATGCACTTCTTTTCG
>JAZSCI010000338.1:0-2439 GCA_045602865.1 Acutalibacteraceae bacterium | reverse complement strand
GAAGAATTTTGTGATTAAGGATTTTTCGCTCAGATGAGGCAAAAACGCAGCTAATCCTGACGGATTAGCGAGTATTTTAACAAAATATGAGTGGAAAAGACTATCCCAAAATCTGGTTCGGATACGCTTTACCCACTCTAAAGCAAAGTTAATTCTCACACAAAACAAAGAATCCGATATTGTGATTAAAGCTCACAATATCGGATTTTCTTTTTATTCAATTAAGCTTTCATTTTTCTATGCCCCAACGGTCAATATTGCCTCGTTGTATAGCGCCGATTATTCGCTCCGGAACAGTTCCGTAGTGTTCAGAAAGCTCTGCTAATAAGCCCTTTATTTCCTCTCTTTTAGTGTTTTTGTCTGCAGGGCAACCACTTTTCACTATAGGCAGGGAAAGTCGCTGAGAGGCTTGTTCAACCGCACCCTCGCGAACATATATCAAGGGACGGATCATAGTAAGATCCCGCCTTGATAAATAGGTAACAGGGGCAAAGCACCCCACCCTGCTCTCTACAAGGAGATTCATCATAAAGGTTTCAGCCGCATCATCAAGATGATGTCCAAGGGCTATTTTATTGCAGCCTAATTCCTTGGCAGTATCGTGCAGAATACCTCTTCTCATTCTCGAACAAAGGCTGCACGGAGCCTCTTCCTTGCGTATTTCAAATATAATCTCGTACAAATCTGTTTTTTTGACTACATACTCGATACCATACTCATCACACATAGCCTTAATGGATGAAAAATCTCCATCCTGCTTATTAAATCTCATATCCAGAGTAATGGCAACTATGGAAAAATCAGCGGGATAAAAGCGCTTAAGGTCACATAATGCTTTTAAAAGCACTACTGAATCCTTACCGCCGGATACCCCAACGGCTATTTTATCCCCATCCTTTATCATTCCGTAGTCATCTACCGCTGCTCTGACATGGCTCAAAATTCTTCTCATATTATTCCTTTTTTATATCCTTGTCTTCATTATCGCCTAATTGTACCTCTGACTCTTTCGGGAGCCTTTTAAGAGTAACTATCAGAATAATTATTGACACCACAAGAGCAACAGAGAGGACTGCTATATATGTAGCCTTCTGCGACTCCTTTTTCTGCTCCTCATCTGTAGGTGCAATTATGTTGTCCACATCCTCGATTTCGGAGATATCCGTATATCGTTCATTAACATCAATGGTAATAACCATTTCGTTTTCAGCGTCCGATGCTACTGTACAAGGTGCTACAACGGAAAAACAAGCTATAACACATACTAAAACTGCAACAAGCTTTTTCAACATATTACACACCCTTTTCTATTTCTGTTTTTAATTTCTCAAGTGCCCTTCTTAACACCTCGCGCGGACAAGCAACATTCAATCGGGTAAAGCCTTTTCCGCCTTCTCCGAACCAGAAGCCGGGATCCTGTATTATTCCGCATCTGTCAGTAAGAAAATCATCAAGCTGCTTATCATCAAGCCCCAGCTCTCTCATATCAAGCCATACAAGGTATGTACCCTGACATTCAAGCATCTGAATCTGCGGGATGCAATCCACAAATTCCTTCACAAGAGAAATATTCGCATCAACATAGGCGTTCATTTCATCTATCCAATAATCACACTGTGTATATGCCGTGATAGTAGCAGGTCTTGATACACAGTTTATGCAGGAATACCCATCTGTTGCAAGAGTTTTCCTGAAGCGTTCTCTCAATGCTTCATCGGCAATAATAATATTCGATGTTCCTAAGCCAGCAAGATTGAAGGTTTTGCTGACCGCCGTACAAATAACTGTATTGTCAGCAAAGCTTTTATCTACATTATTTATAACCGTATGCTCAACACCATTCCTGAGTATATCAAAGTGTATTTCATCGCTAAGGAGAATGACATTGTTTCTCTTGCATATTTCCCCTACCTGTCTGAGCTCATCCCTTGTCCACACTCTGCCTACAGGATTATGAGGGCTACAAAGAAGCATAAGCTTAACATCCTCGCGGGATGCTATTTCCTCAAGCCGGATGAAATCCATTTCATAGGTATTACCCTTCCTCACCAGAGGATTATCCGCTACTTTTCTGCCATTATTGGCGATTGAAACAGAGAATGGATAATAAACAGGACTTTGGATTATAACGCTGTCTCCGGGCTCCGTAAATGCCCTGATTGCTGTATTTATCGCAAAAACTACTCCGCCGACACAAGTAATCCACTCATTCTCAATGAAAAAATCGTGGCGCCGTGCCAAAAAATCTCTCACTGCATCCCGATACTCCTTATCGGAATCTGTATAGCAGAAGAAGCCTTTATCCGCAAAAGCTTTTATGCTTTCACGCACCTCAGCAGGAGTCTGAAATTCCATATCCGCAACAGAAAAGGGATAAGCGCCTTTTTCTATAATTCCGTCAGCAACTATTGTATCCCATTTATATGAGCCGGTATTGCG
>JAZSCI010000337.1:0-7304 GCA_045602865.1 Acutalibacteraceae bacterium | reverse complement strand
ATTTACATTTACACGAGGTTTGATATAATTGATTTAATTACTAAAATACCTTTAAAGGAGAGTTTTGTTATGGCAAAGTTAAGAGTTGCACTTATCGGTAATGGTGGCATTTGTCGTGGTAGTCATATACCGCACTATTATGCGGATGATAGAGCAGAGGTAGTTGCTTTCTGTGATATTATCGAGGAGAGAGCTGTTGCCCTTCGTGATAAATATTTCCCCAATGCAGCTGTTTATACAGATTACAAGGAGCTTCTGAAGGATGAGAGCATTGATGCAGTTGACATCTGCACACCCAACTATCTTCATTCCATAATTGCAGTTGATGCATTCAAGGCAGGCAAGCACGTATTGTGCGAGAAGCCCGATGCCATTGATGTTACAGAGGCTCTCAAAATGAAAAATGCCGCTGAAGAGGCAGGCAAGGTGCTTATGGTTATCAGAAACAACCGTTTTGCCACCGCATCACAGTATGCAAAGAAATTTGTTGAAGAAGGAAAAATGGGCGAAATCTATTGTGGTCGTTGCGGTTGGCAAAGGCGCAGAGGTATTCCCGGCAAGGGCGGTTGGTTCACAACAAAGGCTCAGTCCGGCGGCGGTCCCCTTATTGACCTGGGTGTTCATATGATAGACCTTGCAGTGTGGCTTATGGGCAACCCCACTCCCGTTGCAGTAAGTGCAAATACATACACAAAATTTGCCGACAACGATACAAGCGATTCCGAAAACTCCAAATTCGGTGATGCAAATGCTCAGGGCACATTTGATGTTGAGGACCTTGCTATGGGTATGATTCGCTTTGACAACGGAGCCGTTCTTCAGATAGAATTCAGCTGGGCATCAAATATCAAAGAGGAAACCCGTTATGTTGAGCTTCGCGGAACAAAGGCAGGCCTTAAATGGGAAGAAAATGAGGTTGAATTCTTCACCGAGGATGAAGGTCAGCTTCTGGATATTATACCCAAGGGCAAAATGGACACCAACGGACACAAAAAGAATATCTGCAATTTCATTGATGTTCTTACCGAGGGCGCAGAGCCCGTTTTCAAGCCCTCTCAGGGTGTGGATATGATAAAAATTCTCTGTGCTATATATGAATCAGCAGAAAAAGGCAGAGAAATCATCCTTTAAATAAAACCGACAAAAAGAGGTAACACGGCTTTCTGAACTGCCCCGGGTTGTACTGTGCGTACAATCCCGGGCAGTTTAAAACTCTTTAATACTTCTTTAATTGCTCGATTACTTCGTCAATATCTATTTTGTATTTGACAACATTATAAATAATTCCCTCATCGCCATTTCCTCCTTGGTGGTGAAGAATTCCACTCTTAGGCATACGCATATAATCACCATATATTTCAGTTAAATATGCGTGGCAATCATTTGGTACCTTAAAAATATGCCCCTCAAAAGACATTTCCTTAAGCGGAAAAATAGTTTCATCAGGATGTACTGTTTTATCTGCGCAGAATTCAACATTATGATACCATAAGGGAGAACTGTCACTTGGAGCGCCAACCATTTCGATTCTTTTTTTCCTTAGTTCAGAAACAGGTTTTTTTCTGTGTTTTACATAATATTTTCTGAATTCAGTTGTTTTTTCTCTCAACTCATCAAACGATGCAACAGAATTTTTATCAACATTATCCAGCGGAAAGATATCCATTATAAGACCGGCTTTCCAAATAGAGATCCCAATTCGCTGATCGTTTGGTTCAGTAACAGTAATACCATATTTTTTTAATGCTTCCGGTAAAATTTCGCAAGCAACATCATATTGACTGCGAGTCATCCCAATATCAAGATCATCATCCCACGGTATATACCCTTTGTGTCTGACAGCTCCCAGAAGAGTTCCGTAATCCAGCCAATAATCAAGCCCGTTTTCGTCAAGAGTTCGACAAACGATTCTCAAAAATTCTCCTCCGGCTATCTGGCATTGTCGGAGTAAGCCTGTTGCAGGAGGGAAAGATGTTATATCGATACCTTTATTGATTATGTATTCTATTGTTGAAATGCGCTCTTCAAGACTATCCCAACCGCACATTTTTCTGAAAAAGGGTTGGAGAAATTCAGCCCTGAAATATTCTAATATGTTTTCAATCCTCTTTTTCATTCTCAATCGCACTCTACTTTCTAACCACAAAAAAATATATGCTTTATCATCAAATTACAGCTTTTTGTACTCGCTGATAAAACGTTTTAGCCTTGCATACCTTTCATTAGCCCAATCTTCCATAGGTTGTCCGTCATAGGGTACTCTTGCCTTTGCCCAAAGCGTCCACAAGTAATCTACGTAAACTTTATAAGCTAAAAACTTCTTTCTGTCGGCAATGTCAGGCTTGCGCTCCAGATATGCAGTCAAAAGCTTTGTGTCATATTCTTCATTGAAACCTGCTTCAATAGATACGTCCGCAACATCCCACATACCGTCATTCATTCCTGCGTATTCCCAGTCTATGAGATACATTCTTCCGTTACCTTCAACCCAGTTTTCACAAAGGGGATCGTTATGGCAAGGAACCTTCCTGGTCATTGATGCTGAATCAACTTCTCTCTTGATTTGCATAACTTCCTTCTTTTTTTCTACATAATCATGAAACATTTCAACATCATTATCAAAAATAATATTCTCATAGGCTTCAGCCATCTTAAATATTTCAAAATGTACACCTGTATCAATCTCACATGAATGAAGCTTTTTAAGCGTATCCGCAACTTGTTGAACACGCTTTTCATCACAAAGAAGCTCAGACGACATTGTTATTGCATCAGAAATGTATTTTGTTACTTTTGAACCATCTTCACCGAAATATAAAACATCAGTATCAATACCTATCTTGCACGCAAGCTCAGTACTCTTCTTTTCATCGCTACGGATAATTATTTCTTCAGTACCCTCACCCGGAATACGAACCACGTATTCTTCATTATTTATGAGCACTACCTTGTATGTATGATTCGTTAATCCGCCCATTCGCTGTATTATTTTGTATTCCTCTGTCCCGAAAACAATATTAAGCAAACGCTCTATTTTGGGAATATCTTCCTTTACAATTTCCTTTGCCATTTACAGTCTCCTTATACATTTATCTCCATAAGAATAATTATACTTTTTTCCACAGCAGTTGAAGGTAAATCCATCTGCTTCATTAGTTTTATCCTTGTAAGCTGTAACATCCCTGATATCCGACTCGTTGCAGGAAAGCTCTGTTGCAATATCTTTTATTATTTCTGAGCGGGTATTTTCGATATAGGTTTCATCAAATTCTCTTAACTCATCCAGAGTGTCAAATTCAAATATAATACCATCTGAATACCTGCGGATTTTCATATTCAATTCATCAATATGGTTGATATAAATACTTTCCCATAAAAGGTTGGCAGTTTCAGGAAGGTTATATTCCGATTCAAGAATTTCAACAAACCTTTTGCTGAATTTCCTATCCCAAAAAGTGTGCCCAAGCATATACCAGGCATTTTCTCCCCCTATGGTTACATTGGTAATTGTGTCATCTTCTGAAAAATCCATACACCATTCCTTAGTAGCGCCATGGGCGTAAACAGCGGAATAATAGCAATCCCTTACTTCCTTTTCAAAAGGATTCTTCGAAAAATAGTTGTCTGCAGAGCAGATATATGTATTTGCAAGAATATCCTTTACTGCATAAATGCTCGCGTTATTGTTTCTTATGTTGTAATTCGGGTTATTTATAATATGAACACCGAACTTTTCTTCAAGATAACTGAACAGCTCTGCCTTATACCCCACAACGATATAAATCTCAGTTATCCCAACCTCAAGAAGCTGGCGGATTTGCCTTTCGATAAGCACTTCACCCTTAACCTCTATCAATGCTTTTGGCTTTTCATATGAAATAGGCGCAAATCTGCTGGAGGTTCCTGCTGCCATAATCACAGCGTTAGTAACTTTGTACATTGACATTCCCCATCTCATGAAGAATTTTTGCATGTGAGAGAAAAGTTCTCTCACATCATAACTTTTAATCCATATCTGATTAATTATAACATTTTAGATTGAAATTTATATCATTTAAGTTGATTTTTATTTGATAAAATGATGAATTTTTTTTGAAGCAAAATACCCAGGTTATTCAATCGGGTAATCGAAAACAATTTTTGTCTGAGTAATTCCACTACTGCACAAACAATATAAATTATCGGTACAACGGCAAGCATATAAAGCCAAACAAAAACCTCATCACTATACTTTTCAGGAGAAATAATGTACCATAGCAAATCTTTAAGATTTTTGTTATCGTGAATAAGATATATTCCGAAAGTGAGCGGAGACAGAAATACAAGAGCCCTGCTTGTAAGCTTACCTTTTATGTTAATGCCTTTGAACAGTAAGAAGATGCATATCGAGGATAAGAAAACGGGAACAGAGCAAAGAGAACGTAGATTCTGAGGATCAATAAATGTAGCACCGCTTTTTTCAATGAGGTAAGAATAACCGTAATATCCTGCAGCGGTAATAACGGATAAGACTAAGGCACCTGAACCAAGATATATTTTTCGAGGTATTCGGGTTACATAAAGCCTTATGTAAGCAGCTGTTATATACAAATAGATAAACCATATAGGAGATTTACCACCGCAGATAAAAAACGGATCCTGCGAAAAAAGAACTGAATCCAAAAGAGAAAACAAAACAAAGCCTGCCACAATCAGAATAAAATGCTTTTTTCTGTTACTATTCTTTATAATGGTGTTTATCAACGGAGAAACTAAATACAGTATTATATAACAAGAAAAGAACCAATACGCTTTCGAAAAAATGGGTGTTATTGCGTAATAAAGGTTTTTTAACGAAAATTCTGTTACTCCCGAAATTGTTAATATCAGGAAAAAACCGAAAGAGTAAAAGAAAACCTGAAACCAAAGATCAAACACTTTGTATGGTTTGAATTTTGAATTAACAAGAAAATATCCGCTTAACAGAATGAAAAGATTGTCGACAGTATAGCATAAGCCTTGAATAAAGCTGTAAATGTAACCATTTATTGAATACATATCAACAACATCATTGAACTGACTGTTATTAATAAAGTGTAAAATGATCACCATAAAAATTGAAGTTATTCTTAAAAACTCAAAATTCACAAACCTATCGCTTTTTTGCGTATTGGTATTACCGCAAATATGGATATCTGTATTTTCAAGCAATATGCTTTTCGACATAATCTCACCTCAAAATGATTATATATAAAAAATAATTGGTTTTCAAGTGATATTCCCCTATGGCGGAGCGATATATTTTGCAAAAGTAAAATGTGATATTTCTGCAAATAGCCGAAGTGATGGGGAGAGGAAAGAAAAGCCCCCACTCGTGATGAGTGGGGTGATAAATATATCAGCTTTTATCCTTTAACAAAGGTTTGATTTTTTTGTAGAGCTCGGTAACTTTTTTGTTATCGTGAAGTTCTTTCATAAGATAATTATGAACGCCTTCTTTACTTTTTCGTTCAATTAATGCCTTATAAATATTCGGAGCATATTTTTCGTTATCTTTTCCAATAAGAGAGAGAATTTCCTGGACAAGCTCGTTTTTGGAGTTTTGAACATCTGTTGTTATATCTTCAACACGGCAAATCTGAATTTTTTTGCTTTTCCATAATTCAATTGTACTATCATAACCTTTATCTTTTGATACAATAACAAATTCTTGCTCTTCGTTTTTGGCAATTTTATAACCTAAAATTGAAGCAAGTTGGAAATCCAATGCATTTTTTCTATCTAACTTAATTTTGATATATTCAATTTTTGCTTTGCTTTCACATAAGCGTCTATGTAAACCAAAAGTTAACTTGTCTTGATTTTCACTATAAAAAATGCAAACAGAATCATCCTCAGTTAATTTTGCAACACCCTTTAATCCGTCAACACGAACATTTTCATAATCAATAAAATATATAGCCATAGATTTACATCTCCAATCTTGTTATTTGTCACTTATTTTCTTTTCAATAGTAATACAAGAAGAAGTCAACATTCTTTGTATTCTGCCACAGATGCTTCTGTGTTTTTTGAAGGTTTCTTCGTTTATCGAGCCAGCGGAGAATAAAAGCTTTAACCGGCTTTCTGTTTCAACACATTCTTTTCGGGAGATTTTGAATTCAGAAAGCATATCAGGTAAACCTTGAGGATATTGAGCTTCTGAAATGTTAGCAAATATACTTGATGAAGATTTACGAATTTGCAAAATTGTATTCGCATTGTCTTTTTTATTATCTAAAGACTTGCACATCTTCTCAATTCAACCGCCAACTGTTCCGAATATTTCATCAAAGGATTATCTTTCATAATCCCGCCTCTTGAAACAGTATAACAGAAACAAAAATTCATGTTTACCAATTTAACCCGTAATCATCTTTATAAGTGACATAATAAAGGTGATAAAAGAGTTTATTTTTTCAAACAAATTAAAAAACGGTGATGTAGCGTTTTCCTCTTCGCTTTCTGCATCGAAACGGATGTTATCCATACTGATATTAGCGCTGTTGCGGGAGGAAAAAACAAACTTAATATCCTTTACCTCGTTAAGAACGTTGTTAGAAAAGGTTTGGTTGGTCATATCGTTGCTCATTACAAGGGTGTTGAGGCTTATGCTAATTGTGTGCCATTTTCCGTCAGCCGGGATGGTAACTGCTTCAAAATCAGCGGGAGTGTAGTAAGAGAGTGAGTTCGTATAAAGCTCAATACGGTCAAAGGTCACATCTTCCGCCCCGTTGTTTCGAACATAAAAGCTTATAGTGCCATAATCGGTATAGTTATCATCGGCTTCGTCAAAGTTTTCGGTTGAAGCGGCGTTCTTGTAGGTGAGCTTCGGTTTAACGGCAAAGGTCTCCGAAGAAGAAATAATATTAAGTCCGTTTTCACCGCTGAAAGCATCAACGCTCTCAATATTTACTTTTGCATTCTCACCATACCATGATTTGTAGTAGCTGCCGTATGTATCGGAATAATTGTGCCACAGCAAAATATCATCGCAATCAGTCCACGGCTTATCCACCCAATAATTTGCATTTTCGGGAACATTCCATTTAAACGGGCTTGCAGGAATAGTCTGGTTGTTGCTTTGTGTTGCGAAAAGATTAGAACGATAATTTCCGACACAGTATGCATACGTAACAGATGTGGGAGTGGTAATGCTGTCGGAATAAACTCTTACGGTATCTTTGTTTATTATTTCTGCATTTGCTTGCACAAATATTCCTCTGCTGTCACAAATTGCAAAGCCATGAAGTGTATTCCCGTTTACTGCGAGACCGTCGCCCACA
>JAZSCI010000336.1:0-1856 GCA_045602865.1 Acutalibacteraceae bacterium | reverse complement strand
AGCTTCTTCGTGAGCTTATGAAAACAGAGTATAAACGGGATATTGACAAGGTTCACAAGGATTGCGGAGTTATGATATATGACCGCGATAATCAGGATGTACACTCAGGCGGCTCCGGCTGTGGCTGCAGTGCCTCGGTTGTATGCTCATACATCCTTGATATGTTCTCTGAAAACAAGCTGAAAAAGGTCCTTTTCGTAGGAACGGGAGCACTACTCTCCCCCACATCCTCCCAACAGAAGGAATCTGTTCCCGGCATAGCACATGGGGTGCTTATTACAAATGAATGAGGTGAATTTTATGCAACAGGAAATGAAAGCATTATCCAATATATCAGGAATAGCAAAAACCTATGTCCGTATTTCTTCCATCAAAACCGCCCTTACAGTTTTTCTTGTGGGCTATACCGCATTCAAAATAGTTCAATCCTTCAGAGATTAACCAGGGCTCTGACACAAAAATCGGCGTGCATCATAGCACACCGATTTTTAATTTCAGGTATTTAAGCTTACTCTCCTGCAAGTCTTATAAGGAGCTCTGCAAAAAGACTGTTCGCCCAGGCAAACCAAGGTCTTGTGAAAACTGTATCATCATCCTTGTCAAAGGATTCGTGCATAAGGAATGTACCTGCGTGGGTTTCCTTAAGCATATCAAGACACTCCCACACCTCTTTTGCATCAATGCTGGTGAGAGCCTGCATAATCAGGGCGATATGCCAGATTTTATTTGTACCCGTATGGGGGCTGCCTATTCCCTTTGCCTTAACGCCCTCAAAATACCAGGGGTTATTGTGTGAAAGAATAAATTTTCTTGTATTCAGATAGATGGGGTTGTCTGCCTTTACATAACCGAGATAAGGGGCAGACAAAAGACTGGGTGAATTAGCATCATCCATAAGAATCATATTTCCTATGCCGTCTGTCTCATACACAAAGATTTTGCCAAAGGTTTCGTGCTCGTATACTCCGTACTCCTTGATGCCTTCATCAATTTCATACGCAAGGGAACGGCACTCGCTCTCCAGCTTGGTGTCCTCATATCCGAAATTAGCCATATCTGCCGCCTTTTTGAGAGCACACACAGCCATCATATTAGCAGGTACAAGATATCCGTAAAGGCATCTGTCATCCGATGGGCGGAAGCCCGACCAGGTCATACCGGTATAACCGACCTCGTTACCCTTTCCTTCGCAGGGTAATGTATCAGTAACCGGACAATTCTCCCTATGGAAATAATAGGAAGAATTCTTGAAATGATTCTGCTCCATCCTGAAAACACGAACAATGGTTTCAAGCATCCGGTGGAAATTTCCCGTAAAGATAGAATCATCCAGAGTTGCCGAATAATACTGATGGGCAAGATAAAGCGAAGCGCACAAGGAGTCCACCTCATATTTTCTTTCCCATATAAGCTCATGGTAGAAATCCGTTTTATCCTGATGACTGTGGGAATTAGGTGCCGCATTAAATGCATTGGCATAGGGATCAAGACAAACAAACTCTGCGTGACGGGCTATAACACTTCTTATGATTTCGCGAAGCTCCTCATCCTCATTGGCATACCTTATGTAATGTGTAAGCTGGGAAGCACTGTCACGAAGCCACATAGCAGGAATATCACCTGTTATTACAAAATAGCCGCCATCATCAAGCTTTGATACTGTTGTTTCTATTGTATTCAGAAAGCATTTTTTGAAAAATGGTGCAAGATCAGGGTACTTTATCTCCAGCTTTGCGGTAATTTCATCTGCCTTCTGAAGAAGAATTTTCGGAATATCCATAATCAATCTCCATAGGTTCAAGTTATTTATGTAAGTATATCATACTGCAACATTGTAAAACAATGGTAATACTAAC
>JAZSCI010000335.1:0-10324 GCA_045602865.1 Acutalibacteraceae bacterium | reverse complement strand
GTACTCGCCAATGTTTTTGGTATGCTATACATTTTCCTGGCACAGATACTTTTGCTGATTTTATGGGCAAATTTTGCATCATTTATTGTACATAAGCTTAATCCGCCGGAAAAAATGCTTATTATTTACGGAAGTCATATAGCTACGGAAATCGTTGATAAAATGAGTAAGCTTGAGGACAAATATCTTATTTCAGAATCTGCACCTGTTGATGTTGGCTTTGATGATCTTGTTCCTAAAATGGAAAGGTACAACAGTGTTATTATATGCGATGTTCCTGCGAGACTCAGAAACGATATTCTTAAGTTTTGCTATCAGAATAACAAGAGAATATATGTTATTCCGAAAATTTCCGATATCATTATCAGCAGTGCTTCGGAGCTTACTAACTTTGACTCTCCGATAATGAAATGTTCATCCGAAGGTCTTACTATTGAACAACGCTTTGTTAAGAGATTTTTCGACATTCTTCTTTCGTTTATTGCTCTTATCGGATTATCTCCGTTGTTCCTTGTTGTAGCACTTGCTATAAAGCTTTATGACGGCGGTCCTGTATTCTATAAGCAAAAGAGATATACAAAAGACATGGCCGAATTTGATATTCTCAAGTTCAGAAGTATGATTGTGGATGCTGAAAAGGATGGACCTCAGCCCGCAACAGATAACGACAAGAGAATTACCCCTGTGGGCAAGATTATCAGAGCTACCAGAATTGATGAGCTTCCTCAGATAATCAACATTCTTAAAGGTGATATGTCAATTGTCGGCCCCAGACCTGAACGAGTAGAAAATGTAATTGAATACACAGAAAAAATCCCTGAATTCCCTTGCAGATACAAGGTTAGGGGAGGTCTTACCGGATATGCACAGGTATATGGTAAGTATAATACTTCACCTTATAATAAAATCAGAATGGATTTGATTTACATTCAGAATTACTCGCTGGCTATGGATTTCAAGCTGATTCTGATGACCTTACAGATTATGTTCAAAAAAGAAAGTACAGAAGGTTTCAAGAACGACAGAAAGAGAGACAAACAGTGAATTTGTATTTTATGATTCTTGCAGGCGGTAAAGGGACCCGTATGGGTTCTCCTGAATTACCAAAGCAGTTTTTACAGTTAGATGATGAGCCTATTCTGATTAAAACGGTAAAGAATTTTGTTGATTTCGGTTCCTTTATTGCCGGTGTTATTTGTTGTCCCGTAGATTGGGTGGAATACACAAAAGCCTTACTGTACAAGCATCGAATCCCCGATTATGTTCAGGTTGTACCAGGCGGAAAGAACAGAAATTCATCTGTACAGAATGGATGCAGATACCTGACAGAAAAATACAAGGTGGGAGATTCGGATATAATTCTTACCCACGATGCAGTCAGACCTTTTATCAATAAACGAATAATTCGCGATAATATAAACGGTGTTAAAGAGTTTGGTGCAGCCAATACGGTAATGCCTGTGTACGATTCAATAATCCGTGCACCATCAAACAGTGATTCATTTGATGTTTTAAAGAGATCTGAGCTTTACAGAGTCCAGACTCCTCAGTCCTTCAGGCTTCTTGAATTGAAGAATGTTATTAATTCGCTATCTGATTCTGAACTTGATGAATATACAGATGTTGCTTCTATCTTCAATGATCGGGGCTTCAGAGTATCTCTTGTAGAGGGTAGTGACAATAATATAAAAATTACAACTCCGTTTGATATGGCTGTAGCTGAATCTATTATTAACAATTCTCCCTGATAATCAGCTTGTATAATCAGAAATTATATCGAAAAGCTCAGCCTTTGTATCTGCTATAATCCCTTTCTGCAAAGCTTCTAAATCATCCTCGGGAAGAGATGAAGTGAAAATATCATACACAACAATAGGTGAACTGTTATTTTTTTCGAACACGGCAATCCTTCCGTTATAATCCTTAACAATATAACTTTTTTCAAAATGGATTTCTGTATTTTTCACAGAAATATCCCGATTATTTAATTTCGATGCATTTACGGTTATAATACATATTGATAAAGATATTATCACGGCAGAAAATATGATGTGCTTTTTCATTTATTCAAACCCTTTTATTTTTTAGCATTACCTTTACAATAGCAAATATACTTTCTATATTTGTTTATAATATCTGTCAGATTAACTTATCGGAGGTTATTTTATGATAGGAAAACACAATAAAGAAAAACCCCAACGTTTCCAAAAGACAAAGAAAACACGAAAGGTCAGAAAGGAACATCCGAAGCTGAGATTGTTTTTCAGAATAATCTTTGTTTTGTGTTCTATTGCCGTTATTTGCGGCACTGTTGCCTGTACCTATGTTTACAAATTTGCCGAAGAATATGTAAATGGCGAGAAAAAGATAGATTTCGAGGAGTACAAGGCAAATCAGGCACAGACAAGTATTATTTACGGATACGATGCCAATAAGGAGCTTGTTGAGCTTCTTCGCCTTCACGGTGCAGAAAATCGTGAATGGATTGATTATAAGGAAATTCCTCGTGATATGGTTGATGCTTTCCGTGACCTTGAGGATAAGCGTTTTAACGAGCATAAAGGCGTTGACTGGTACGGCACAATTTTTGGTGTTGCATCCTCCGGATTTGAGCGTGGTGCATCCACAATCACCCAACAGCTTATAAAGAATCTTACAGGTGAGGATGGCAGAACTGTTTCCAGAAAGTTTTATGAAATACTCAACGCCCTTAACGTTGAGCGATTCTACCACAAGAAAACGATTATGGAATTTTATCTTAATACCGTTTATCTTGGAAATGGTTGCTACGGTATCAAAACTGCCGCCGCAAAGTATTTCGGCAAAGATGTCCAGGATCTTAATGCTGCTGAATGTGCAACTATTGCTGCTATCACAAAAGCACCCGCCACATATGATCCTCTTACTGAACCCGATGCAAACAAGGACAGACAAGAATATTGTCTTCGTTGTATGTTTGAAAACGGAAGTCTTACAGAGAAGCAGTACAAAAAAGCTTTAAAATACGACCTTGTATTTACCAATAGCGAAGAATATAAGGGCAGTCAGGTAACCGAAGATAAATCCGAGGACAACAATAATTATACAGAAGATGATATCAAGTTTACCGATAAAACCGATTCGGATAAATCCTCTTACTATGTAGAGTATGTAATCGACTCTGTTATCGAGGATTTACAGGAAAAGTACGATTGGACATATAACGAAGCTTGGAGAAAGGTTTTCTTTGGAGGTCTTCGTATATATACAGCCATTGATCTTGATGTTCAGGCGGCCGCAGAAAAAGTTTATGTCAGTCGCGAAACTTTCCCTAAAGAAGAGAACACCAAGGAGAATCCCGCTGTACAGTCCGCAATAACAATTATGGATTACAGCGGCAGAGTTGTTGCTATGGTGGGCGGAGCAGGTCCTAAGGATACCTTCAGAGGTCTTAACCGCGCAACAGATTCACCTCGTCAGCCCGGTTCATCTATCAAGCCGATTTCCGTATATGCCCCTGTTATTGAGAATAATGTTGCTACATGGTCAACAAAGGTACAAAACTATGGTATACGCCTTGGTTCATCTCGTTGGCCTGTAAACTATGGCGGCTCTTATGGTTCTGCTACAAGCTTTGTGACTGTTCAATCTGCGGTAGCTCAATCACTTAATACCGTTCCTGCTCAGCTGGTAAGAAGACTCGGAATCAGTCCTTGCTTCGACTTCCTTGTAGATGACCTGAGAATTTCAACTCTTGTTACAGATGAAGATAATGATGCATATGACGGCAATTATTCTTCTATTTGCGTAGGCGGTACCAGTGAGGGCGTTACTACACTTGATATGACCGCTGCGTTTTCGATTTTCGGAAATAATGGTTATTATTTTAAACCGTATTGTTACTATAAGGTTACCAACAATGACGGAACAGAAACTCTTCTTAAATCCGGAAACAGTAAAGGGGATCAGGTTATAAGCGAAAGCACGGCAGGTGTTATGAGACAGCTCCTTCGTACCGTTGTTACAGGAGGTACCGGTGGTGGTTACGGTGTAAACGGCTTTGAAACATTCGCTAAAACCGGTACAACATCTGATGATAAAGACCGTTGGTTTGTTGGTGGAACATCATACTATGTAGCCTCTGTCTGGTATGGTTACGATGATCCTAAGCCTATTACCAATACTTCAGGAAACCCCGCAGGTAAAATCTTCAGAGAGATTATGAACGAGGTACACGAAGATCTTGAATACATGTCTTTCCCCACTGCAAGCGGTGTTGTAGCGCGTAGATATTGTCAGATATCCGGTGATATCGCATCGGCAGGCTGTGAAAAAACAGGTACCGGTTACTATAAATCTTCTTATGTTCCCGCTAAGTGTAAGGATTGTGCTATGCTTCACGCTATCGGTTCTGAGATTCCGGATGAGCTTACAGGTCCTTCTGTATCTACCACAGAGGAGACTACGAAGAAGAAAAAACCAAATAAAAACAAGAAACCTAACAAGACCACTACTAAGGTGGAGAAAACAACTGTTAACTCTACAACAACAGTTAATAACACAACAACCCTTCTTCCTTCAGTACCGGATGAAACAACCATCGAGAATACAACAGAGGTTATTGTTTCTGTTCCTTCTGAAAGTGAAACAACCGCACCTGATACTGTGGCTGAAGTTGTTGAATAAAAAATATTTTTAATTATAGGCTGATAGCTCTCTATCAGCCTGTTTTGAGGTGTATTTGTTTGATTATTATGTCAGTTGATTATGGTGACAAAAGAACAGGGATTGCGATATGTGATAAGTTTGAAATGCTTGCATCTCCTGTAACCGTAATACACGAATGGAACGCAGAAGCTCTTGCAGATAAAATAGTAAGTCTTGCTACCGAAAGAGGCGTAGAGGAGATAGTTATCGGCTTGCCCAAAAATATGGATGGTTCACGAGGATTTCGTGCAGAAGCCTGCGAAGAGCTTGGTGAGCTTTTAAAAAACAAAACACAGATTCCTGTTTCTTTTTGGGATGAGCGACTTACAACAGTTTCTGCACATAGGATTTTAAGCGAAAACAATGTTCGTGGTAAAAAACGGAAAAATGTTGTAGATGCCGTTGCTGCAGAAATCATTTTACAGGATTATATGGATTATAGAAAAAGTCACAAATAGGGGAGGTGCTGCATTGTTTAAAAAGGTTATTATTAATGAGCCCAAAAAACTTGAAAATATTGATACAGCACTTTATACTGCCGATTTCATACTTGAAAAAGCTCTTAATATCAGCGAAAACATCTTAAGGTGTGGGGGTGAGCCACACAGAATAGAAGATACCATTACGCGAATCTGTACCGCTTACGGGGCTATTGAAACAGATGTTTTTGCTTTACCTTCATTAGTTATTGCGGGTATTAAAATGGCAGACGGAACAGTTTGTTCTCAAGTGAGAAGAATTTATAAAACCTCAAACAATATGAGTAAGCTTGATGCATTAAACGATATTTCCAGAAAGGTTTGTGAAGGCGTTGTTCATATAGAAAATGTTGATGAGTATATTGACAAAGCCTTAAACAAACAGCCTTTTCCTCAATACCTGTCATTGTTTGGAGGAATGCTGGCTGCCGGTGGCTTCGCAATATTTTTTGGCGGTGATCTTTGGGATGGATTTGCCGCAGCAATTGCAGGCTTTTTTGTATCTGTTGCCAACTTAAGAAAGTTCCGTTTGTCCAATCAGATGCTTCATACAATTGTATCATCGTTTATTGGAGCTATATGCGGACTTATTCTTGTTCATTTTGGTGTCGGAAATAATATTGATATGGTAATGATAGGAACAATAATGCTTTCTATACCCGGTCTTGCATTCAGTAATGCCGTGCGTGATTTATTGTTTGGCGATACAGTCTCCGGCGTTATACAATTAGTGCAAGCTACATTAACTGCCGTAATGGTTGCGTTCGGTTATATTGTTGCAATAATGCTTTACGGAGGTGTGGTAAAATGAACGAAATTATATTTAAAATTATTGCGGGCATTATAAGCACATTCGGATTTGCTATTATCTTCCGTTTAAAGCGCCGCCATTGGCTTCTGGCAACATTTTCGGGTGTTGTATCGTGTACATCCTATTTTGTCTTTTCAGAGCTGTTTGATGGCGATTTTATACCAAATGCACTTGCGGCTTTTTTCACCGCACTTTTATGTGAGTACTTTGCCCGTCTTGCAAAAACGCCTGTAACCGTTTTTCTTCTCCCGGGTTGTATTGCTCTTGTACCGGGTGGTATGCTTTACTATACAATGAACAACCTTCTCAATCACAATAATTCTGTTGCCGCAGAATGCTTTCTTACAACGCTAACTATTGGTGTTGCAATAGGCGGTGGTATTATTGCGGCATCCCTTGTCAGGATTTCAATCTTAAGATTTATAGCGAAAATCAAAAAAGCATAATATTTTCAACAAAAAATCCGATGAAAGATTCGCTTCTTTCATCGGATTTTTTTATGTAATAAAATTATTTCTTAAGCTTTCTGATAAGTGCCTTGCAGTCCTCTATGTCCATAATTTTCGGAACAGGGTAGAGGGGGTTGCCTTCCATCAAAGCACGCTCAGCAATCAACTGAATATCTTCTTCCTTGATTTGCTCAAACTTATCAGGGATATTCATTTCAGCATTGAGCTTACGAATAGCCGCAATAAAGTTCTTTGCCTTGTCTCTTTCACCTTGAGCTGCACCTGATACCCCTGCAACATCAGCAAGGATAGCAAGTCTTGAGTATGCTGTTTCACCAAAATAATCAAGAACATAGGGGAGAATTACTGCATTAGCAAGTCCGTGAGGAATGCCGTACATACCACCAAGATTATGTGCAATAGCATGAACATAACCAACATAAGCTCTTGTAAAGGCGAGACCGGCATGATAAGATGCAACAAGCATATTTTCTCTTGCCTCAAGATTTGAACCATCTGTGTAAGCAGCCTTTATATTCTTGAACACAAGTTCAGTAGCGATTTTTGCATCGGATTCAGTCTGCTTTGTGTTACTGTGGCCAATAAAGGCTTCAACGGCATGTGTAAGAGCATCCATACCTGTTGTAGATGTAATGTGGGGAGGAAGACCAACTGTAAGCTCAGGGTCAAGTATAGCGAAACCGGGACGAAGAGAAGGATCGTTTATTGCATTCTTTTCGTGTGTGTCAGGGTTAGAAATAACCGCTGCTATTGTAACCTCAGAACCTGTACCTGCAGTTGTGGGTACTGCAAAGAAGGGAGGAAGCTTTTTTCTGATTTTAAGTAAGCCTCTCATATCTGACGGAGTCTTTTTGGGACAAACAACCCGTGCAGCAGTAACCTTAGCACAATCCATAGGAGAACCGCCACCGAAAGCGATAAAGCCCTGACAATTGTTATCCTTGTACATCTTGAGTGCATCCTCAACATTGTAAATTGTGGGGTTAGGCTGAACGCTGTCAAAAACAGTGTAATTTATACCGAGAGCCTCAAGTCCTTCGAATAAAGAATCAAGAAGATGTAAAGACATAAGACCTTTATCCGTAACAACAAGTACGTTGTCAAGTCCTTGACGCTTAACAAGAGCAGGGAGCTCCTTTATGGCACCGGGTCCTTTTAAAACATGCGGGGGTGTCCAGTCAAGAAAGTTTACAGCAAATTTCATTGTCTTCTGAAATGTTCTGTAATATGCATTTTTAAAACTCATAGAAATTTCCTCCTATTTCATTTATTTGTAAAATTATTGATTTTTTCTTTCAGATCATTAAGAAGATCCAATAAAAGCTTATCCTGCTTCAGGAAGCCTTCCTTTAAGAAGGGAAAGCTTCTGATAAGTCTTTTTTTAGTCTTTGTTGATTTCTGTGCCTGTTCATCCCTGAAGCTATAATATTTATCGTAAAGCTCATTGAATTTAGCGGCAATTTCGTTTTTCTTTTCCTGGGAAAGTATATCGAGCTTTGTTCCAACCATAGAATAAACCATAATTGCAAAGGCGCTGATATCCTCTGACAAGTCTTTCAATTTACTGGACATATCTCTGATACCCAGGGCATTAATCACGGTATCAAGCAAATCAAAAACAAAAACTGTAAGCAATATATAGACAATAATATTTCGGGATTCAACAGAAACCTGCGAAACAAGAAAATAGTCAATAATAGGATGCAAAACAAAAACAAACAAGCAAGATGCTGTGCCCCAATAAAGTGTATGGGTAAGACATATTCTGCCTTGAATATTAAATTTCTTGTCGGAATAATCCCACCATCTTGCATTAAAAAGCTTCTCCATTATATAGCTTGTCATAAATTCGACTATATCACAAACTATCATACCAACAATGAAAATCAAAAGCTCATTAAGGTATAGGTTGGCAGTAATTTCTCGCAAGGGAACAAGTAAAATTAAAATTACAAGCGCACCTGTACCGTAAATAGGGCAGAAGGGACCACGAAGAAAGCCTCTGTTAATCCATTTCTTAGGTCGGATAGAGCAGTAGCAGGATTCAAAAAACCAACCGACAAAGCTATAGAAAAAGAAATAAAAAATATAATCAGTTATCCTCATTCTTCACCGCCTATTCCTGTCAATAAATGAAATTTCTTTCTGTATTTCGGAGATGCTGAATATATCATTTCAATGGTGGCACAATACTTATCCATTGCAAGAACAACGTAGGATTCAAGATATTTGGGCGGAACAATTGTAAGAGGCCACATATGATTTTTTATAATATCGATCTCTTTTTTATTTAGTGAGCCACAAAGATAAAAGGCGTTTTTTAAAGCGGTACGGGGATGTCTGTAGCCGTGAAGCTTATGGCTAAGATCATCCTCTCTCCAATCGTAGTAAAAGAGGTCGTGCATCGTAGCGGCTCTTGCGGTGCTTGTGTAGTCAAGCTTAAGTTTCCTTGAAATAAGAAAACTCAGATAAGCCACACTTCGAATATGTTGTAAACGGTTGATCTTGAAATGTTGTTCAAATTCAGCAAGTCCCTGAAGCTGAGGAGTGTTGTAAAGATCTCCGGCATACTTAAGATAACTCTTCCAATCCTCAGTATCCATTCTGTAGGATGAAATATATGCCTTATATAATTTACTCATATTATCTCCCGAATAATTACAGAGATTTGCAATTATTTTATTTTATAATTTTGTGGAAAACCTTTTTACCCTTTTTGATAATTACAAAGCCTTTATCAAAATCAGAAAGGGGAATAAGATGTGAGGGTTCAGTGATTTTTACATCATCAACACTTACGCCGCCCTGCTGAATAAGACGTCTTGCTTCACCTCTTGAAGGTGTAAGACCTGCTTTACAAAGAGCATCAATGATATTGAGACCGTCATCAGAAAAATCAGCAGCATCAAGAGTTGTAGAGGGCATATTCTCACTGTTTCCGGCACCGGAGAAAACTGCCTTAGCAGCTTCCTGAGCCTTAACAGCTTCTTCTTCGCCGTGAACAAGAGCAGTCAACTCATAAGCAAGAATTTCTTTTGCTTTATTAAGCTCGCTACCTTCCCATTTATCCATTTCATCAATCTGCTCAAGAGGAAGGAAGGTGAGCATACGAATACATTTAAGAACATCTCCATCAGCAACATTTCTCCAATACTGATAGAAATCGTAAGGACTTGTTTTGTTTGCATCAAGCCATACAGCATTACCTGCGGTTTTACCCATTTTCTTACCCTGAGAGTCAGTAAGAAGAGTAATAGTCATTGCATGAGCATCCTTACCAAGCTTCTTTCTGATAAGCTCTGTACCACCAAGCATATTGCTCCACTGGTCATCACCACCAAACTGCATATTGATTCCATATTCCTTGAAAAGGTGGTAGAAATCATAGCTCTGCATAATCATGTAGTTAAACTCAAGGAAGGAAAGACCTTTCTCCATACGCTGCTTGTAACATTCAGCACGAAGCATGTTGTTTACAGAGAAGCATGCACCAACCTCTCTGAGAAGATCTACATAATTCAGCTTAAGCAACCAATCTGCATTATTAACCATCTGCGCCTTGCCTTCGCCAAACTCAATAAAACGCTCCATCTGTCTTTTGAAGCACTCTGCATTATGATCAATATCTTCCTTAGTAAGCATTTTTCTCATATCACTTCTGCCAGAAGGATCACCAATCATTGTTGTGCCGCCACCGATAAGAGCAAAAGGTCTGTTACCTGCCATCTGAAGTCTTTTCATAAGTGTAAGAGCCATAAAATGACCGGCAGTAAGACTATCTGCAGTACAGTCGAAGCCGATATAGAAATTAGCTTTTCCGCTATTAATCATTTCACGAATTTCTTCCTCGTTAGTTACCTGAGCAATAAGTCCGCGAG
>JAZSCI010000334.1:0-2545 GCA_045602865.1 Acutalibacteraceae bacterium | reverse complement strand
ATATTATCACTTTCTTTTCGACTTGTAAACTGCATTTTTCAATTTTCCGCCACTTTTAAAGCAGTTTTTTTGTTAAAATTTTAACTTTTTTGGAAGTCCAAGGATTTTTTTGTAAAATCAACCTGAAAAACACACTCCCTTCTGCCTTTTTCACACTACAAAATTCTGAAAATAAAAGGTCTTTTTTCTGTGGGAGCTTAAAGAAGATTTGACAAAAATATGGAATAACTATATAATGTACGCTAATATAGTATTTTCTACTGTATAAATTTATTTTCCGAAAGGAGTCAATCCGACCATGGATGAACCCGGCCCTGCTTTTATGTTGGCCCAATTTATTGAACTGTCTGCGGACAGCGGTGAGGTAAGCGGTCTTTTATTCAAGATTCTTCTCCTTGCTGTGCTTATTCTCGTAAATGCTTTTTTTGCTATGTCGGAAATCGCCATTATTTCTCTTAATGACACCAAGATAGAGAGAATGGCAGATGACGGACACAAGAAGGCAAAAATACTTCTGAAGCTTATGAGTAATTCCACACGGTTTCTCTCTACAATTCAGATAGGTGTTACTCTGGCAGGCTTTTTGTCCTCTGCTTCGGCGGCAACCTCTTTTGCAGAAATGCTCACAGGTGCCGTAACCAAAGCAACTGGACTTCCTGCAAGCATTGTTTCACCCGTAGCCGTTGTGCTCATTACTCTCATAACCTCTTATTTCTCACTTGTTTTCGGTGAGCTTGCGCCCAAGAAAATCGGTATGCAGGCATCGGAGAAGGTTGCCTTTGCCGTTGCAAAGCCCCTTCTTGTGATTTCAAAAATCACATCACCCTTTGTAAAATTTCTCTCCGTTTCCACAAATGCAGTTGTTCGCCTTTTAGGCTTCGATCCCAATGCAGATGAGGAAAGCGTTACGGAAGAGGAAATCCGTATGATGGTTGATGTAGGCGGTGAGAGGGGAGTCATTGAGGACACCCAGAAGGAAATGATTAACAACATTTTCGAGTTTGATGACATTGATGCAGGTGATGTTATGACTCACCGCACAGATGTTGTTGCCGCTGATATAAATGATATCACCCTTGAGGAATTCATTAACCTTGCCATTGAAAACGGCAGGTCAAGAATCCCCCTCTACGAGGATGACATTGATAATATTGTGGGTATCGTTTATGTTAAGGACCTGCTCAAGTATGTGGGCAAGGAAATCAAGGTAAAGGGTACTCTGCGCAGCATTATGCGTGAGCCTTACTTTATCCCCGAAACGAAATCCTGCGGTGAGCTTTTCAAGGAAATGTGCGCAAAACGCATTCAGATGGCAGTTGTTGTGGATGAATACGGCGGCACGGCAGGTATTGTAACCCTTGAGGATATTGTCGAGGCGGTTATGGGCAATATTCAGGATGAATACGACAGTGAGGATGAGGAAATCTCAAAAATCGATGACAACACCTTCACAGTTGAGGGTACTATTGACATTGAGGAAATTGATGAGCTTATCGGCAGGGAGCTTCCCGAGGGTGACTACGAAACCCTTGCAGGCTTCATTATGGATGAGCTTCAATGTATTCCCAAAAACGGGGAAATGAACGAGGTTATCTTTGAAAATGTCAAGTTCACAGTCCTTGAGGTAGAGGACAGAAGAATAGAAAAAATAAAGGTGGAAATCACTCCCGTTGAAATCACCGAGCAGGATGACAAGGATTGAAGTCTTTTATGAGGAAATTATCAGTTGTTTTTATAACACTTTTTATTATGCTTAATATCTCCGTTCCCGCTTTTGCAGAAAGCTACAACGGAAGCGACCTTTTCACCGTGGATATTCCCGAAGGCTATCACCAGACAACCTTCGAGTCGGGCTCAGCCTACAATTTCACGGACAAAAACGGTGACACCTTCTCCGTTACAGTAAAGGAAAACACCGATGAATTCTGTGTCAATGCCTTGTCACAAAAGGATATTGAGGAATTCAAGGCTTCCTTCCTTGACAATTCCGAAGAGGTTTTAGCCCTTTACAAGCTGGATATCCAATACGAATATCTCAGTGCCGAAAAGGTGAAAACGGCAAACAAAACCCCCGCCCTTGCCTGTGTTATGAAAAACACAGTTTCCAACGATAAAAGGACAGAGGTTTTCTATCAGAAATTCTATGAATTCGGCGGTGTGGAGAGAAGGTACAATTTCACCTACACCACCAAGGATAAGGACAGACTTGATTCAATGGACTCTTCCTTTGAATCTATCGTAATCAACGAGGCACAGACAAAAAGCATCCCCGAAAAGCTTGCCCCCTATGGCGGCGCGGCGGTGCTTGTGATGCTTCTGCTTCTGGGAATAGTCAGGTTTATCAGGAAGTAAGAGGTAAGAAGCCGTAGGGAACGGACATTGTCCGTTCCCTACAGTTTTTTTTCTGAATTTCCGACCTTATGCTCTCAGGTTCTGTACATCATCATACTCAAAGCAGGTGTCGTAGGTGCCGCTTTCAAACTCATATTCCTCGTTATCAAGATAGAGTGTGCCGTGGCAGCCGTTGGGGATTGTGAATGTAAAT
>JAZSCI010000333.1:0-3797 GCA_045602865.1 Acutalibacteraceae bacterium | reverse complement strand
CTATTTCCCTAATAAGTACGATAAACGGGATGCAGAAAAATGGGTAGAAAAGTATAACGAGTTTTTCGACAGTATACGGAAAAAGGATGAAGCAGCATCTGTAATATAAATAAAGTGTCAGTTGAGTTTTCCCCAAAAATCAAATTACAATTATTGAAAGGATTATAATAAAACGGACAGATAGTGATTTTTCAACACTATCTGTCCGTGTTTTTGTGATATTTGCTTCACAAGTTCTTGCGTACCGAGCGGGTTGAAAATCGCCGAGCGGGTTGAAAATTGCCGTATCGCTGAATATACATAAAAAAGAAAGATTGGCAGATTTAGATGAAGACGGTGATTTCTCGATCCCCGAAGGCGTATTACAGATACGCCGAGCGGGTTGAAAATCGCCGTATTCGCTAAATATGACAATCTTTTCCTTCCATATCGCGGTAATACTGCGTATGCGTTGCCTTATGCTCCGTTGAATCCCATATTTCACGGGCTACGGGTGTCCATTCACGGGCAAAATCATCACATTTTGCGCAAAGCTCCTCGACTGTTTCCTGAGAGGTAAGGTCGGTAGATTTTGCTCCGGTTTCGTTGATTATCTGTCGGAGAATGTGTGGATTTTCAAGCATTGGACAAGGCATAAGGTGGTTATCATTAAAGGGCTGTCCCCTTCTGTAAGCAGAGAAAAGAGGATTTTTCAGCGCCTCTAAAAGTGTGTGTGTCCTGATATTGGAGTCCGAATAGTGGATGAATACGCAGGGCTCAATATCTCCGTTGGAGTTAATGTGGAAATAGTTTCTGCCGCCGGCAATACAACCGCCCACATATTCGCCATCATCCTGAAAGTCCATTACAAAGAGGGGCTTGCCGGTCTTTGAATTACGGAGCTTTTTCATAAAGAAATACATATATTTTCTTTGTGAAGGAGTGGGGATAAGGTTTTTATCCGCATTTTTGCCGACGGGCATAAAGTTGAAATAAAAGGCGTACTTCACACCAAGCTCCACCATTTCATCCAGGAATTCATCACTTGTAACCTGATTAATGTTATTACGGGTGTAGCAAATGGAAATACCGAAAAGGATTCTCTCCCTTTTAAGAAGCTCCATAGCATCTATGGTGGTCTGATATGCGCCCTCGCCCCTGCGCTCATCATTGGAGCACTCATCACCCTCAATTGACAGGGCAAGGGTGATATTTCCGCAACGCTTTATATCATCACAAAGCTTCTTGTCCACAAGGGTTGCGTTTGTATATATAAGGAAGGTGCATTCGGGATTTTCCTCTGCAAGGGTTATAATATCAGCCTTGCGGATAAGGGGCTCACCGCCGGTGAGCATATAAAAATGTGTGCCGATTTCTCTGCCCTGGCGGACAATGCTTCGCATTTCATCAAGGGAAAGCCGGAGCTGATGTCCGTATTCTGCCGCCCAGCAGCCCTTGCACTTAAGGTTGCAGGCGCTTGTGGGATCAAAAAGAATTGTAAAGGGGATGTTGCAATTATACTTTTCTCTGTTAGCACGGACAGTTTTCGTTCCGTAGTAGCCTGCGTGCACACCAAGAGAAAGAAGAAGGGATTTTACCAGGTCTCTGTCAACATCCGAAAGGATATTACGGGCAAGTGTCATATACACATTGTCGCCATCATTTACAGCCGCCTTCATTTTCGTAAAGTTCTCGGCAGGAAACATTTTAAAATATCTTTCGGCTACATTAAGGATTCTCAGAAGATTTTTCTGTGGCGCCTTGTCGATATATTTCAGTATTCTGTCAAGTGCCTTTTCAGCGGCAAAATGCACAAGCCTGTGTTCCATTACAACACCTCCTTTTTCCAAATTACATTATATGATATCACAAACAAAGCCGTTTGTAAACAATTCCTTTTATTTTTGATGTGTTCATACTTTTATTTTTGATATGTGTTATTCCGTGATTTCCATAGAGCTATACACCCACAAAAATTATTACTAAAAAACGCCCTTCTTATTCATCAATCCTCATAATTGACAAAAAAAGTCTTTGTATCTATAATATTTTATTGTATAGAATTATTCCAAGTTGTATTGTATAGAATTATTCCAAGGAGGTACCTTATGAAGGCATACATTTTTTCTTCCCTTGTAAAGGTTTTTTCACAGACAGAGCCTAATTTCCCCGAAATTTCTCAAGGCTCTGCCCTTACAAATGAAAGATTTTCTTTTCAGGTGGTTTTATTCCCTGAAGCAAAAGAGGAAACGAAGGCTGAAATTTCCACAGACTCCCCTCTCGGTGAGAGCATAAAGCTTTTCGCAGTAAAGGAAATTCCCGCAGGTAAAAACGGCTATGACACCTCCGACTCCTTCCACTATGACCTTTCAACAAAAAAATTCCCTGATCTTCTTGAGCCCACAGAGGGCAAGGTCACTCTCAAAAAAGGAAAATACAACGCATTCTGGCTTCAATGCACTCCTGACGGCTCTTTTTCAGGGGATGCAAAGATAAAAATTACAATCACCACTCCTCTCGGTGTTACACAAAAGGAGTTTACGCTTCACATTACAGATGCGGCTATTCCAAAGCAGACCTTACTTTACACAAACTGGTTTCACAATGACTGTCTGTGTACACATTACGGGGTTGAGCCTTTTTCCGAGGATTACTGGGAAATTTTTGAGGCTTTCGTAAAAAATGCGGCGGATCACGGTATAAATATGCTTCTCACCCCTGTATTTACTCCACCTCTTGATACAAAGGTAGGGGGCGAAAGACCTACCGTACAGCTTGTTGGTGTGGAGAAAAAGGGCAAGGAGTATTCCTTTGATTTTACAAATTTCCGTAAATATGTGGATATCTGCCTTAAAAACGGCATAGAAGCCTTTGAAATATCCCACCTTTTCACACAATGGGGTGCCGAATTTGCTCCGAAGATTGTTGCCGGAGTAAACGGCAAGGAAAAGCGCATTTTCGGTTGGGATACAAAAGCAACAAGCAAGGCATACACGGATTTTCTTGAGGCTTTTGCAAAGGAATTCAAAAAAACTGTCACCGAAATGGGCATAAAGGAGCGCTGCTGGATTCACGTTTCCGATGAGCCCTCTGAAAATCAGCTTAAATCCTACAAAAAGGCTGCTGAAATTGTCCACCGACTTTTCAAGGGCTTCAATATGCTTGATGCTCTTTCGGAGGTTGAGTATTACAAGCAGGGAATTATTAAAACTCCCGTTTGCGGTGAGCAGCTTGCAGATATTTTCCGCAAAGAGGTAAAGAATTTCTGGACATACTGCTGCTGCAGTCAGCACGATATGTTTGCTCCAAACAGATTTTTCAGCCACCCCTCTGTTCGAAACAGAATTACGGGTATGCTTCTGTACAAATATCAGGCACAGGGATTCCTTCAATGGGGACACAATTTCTGGTATTCTCAGTATTCAATAAGAGAAATTGATCCCTTCAAGGTAACGGATGCAGGGGATGCCTTCCCCTCGGGGGATTCCTTTATGGTATATCCCGGCAAGGACAGAAAGCCCCTCAACTCTCTCAGGCTCATTGTTTTTGCAGAGGCTTTGCAGGATATGAGAGCCCTGCAGCTTCTTGAGTCACTTACTTCAAGGAAATATGCCCTTAAGGTCCTTGAGCAGGGCCTGGACATTCCCCTTTCCTTCACCACATATCCTCACGAGGAATATTGGTTGAGAGAAGCCCGCGAGAGAATCAACAGAGAAATCGAAAAGGCTTTGAATAAATAAACAATACATAGAATTAAGCACAGGTGCTTCCCTCGGGATAACACCTGTGCTTTTTTGTGATTATTATAATGTAATCTC
>JAZSCI010000332.1:0-5430 GCA_045602865.1 Acutalibacteraceae bacterium | reverse complement strand
GTGAGAGTCAATAGTTTTTTGAAAAATATTAATTGATACCGCATAAATTCAATTTTATTTAACTGTTCATCAAATTGAGATTTATTTATTTGACTTATAATCCATAATCCCTATTATTCCCAAGATAACAAAAGCTATTGATAAAATAAGTGTCACTATCCACCTTGACATATCCTCACCACTTGAGCCTAATACAACAAAAGCCCATATAGCAACAATTCCAATCACCAATTGAAAAATTGAGGCTATCAGATTGAATTTATTCTTCATTAAGTATTGCTCCGAATCAAGTTTGTTTTTCCTCATCAGGTTGTTGTCCATCGTGAGCAAGCCATTTACACTCGGTAATTTCCATTTTTGTAAAGGTTGCCCTGAAAGAGGAGTTTTCCGGACTACAGGCATAAATACCGAACCGAATATTCTCTGCACCATTCCACATATGGCAGACTCTCATCTGCCTGAATGTAACGCCATCCTCGGAGCATTCAATGCAGTAATCATCCTCACGGCGACTGAATCTGTACCACATTGATTTAATATCCGCATCAACTTCGGTTGTTGCCCAATCAGAGTAACCGTTGTTTGTCACAACAGAACCAAGATGCTGAAATCTTTCATTTTCATATTCAATTGAAGCCTTGAGCCAGTTATCACTGTCAAGGTACATAACAATACCGCACTGGTCAAATCTGTGCTTACTATTGAATTCTGTTTTAACAACAAAGGAAAAGAATTTTTCATCGGTTTCCATTTGCAGAACAGGTGCGTTATCGTTTCTGAAATGATAATAAGTTCTCTGCCATAAATCAGTATTGGGCGCAGTAATAATATCAATTTTATCATCAGAAATTGTGTATTCCGCAGGCTCTCTTGTCCATTTTAATTTGTTTATATCAAAAGTCATATTGCACCTCTTAAAATCATTATCGGTTGACTTGTTCATACCACTTAATCAAGTCAGAAAAGTCGCCTTTAAAGTGATATGAAAGTCCGTTTTTATTTAACCCTACATCGGAAAGCCCGAGTCTTTGAAGAATAGCTATGGACTTAGTGTTTCTGATACTTGCATAGGCTTCAACGAATGCTAAATTCTCTTTTATATTTGCAAGGATAAAGCCGTATAATTCACGGAAAACGCCCTTTCCCTGATACTCAGGCTTAAACTGAATTTCTTCCATCATAAAGGTATCTGTGTTGGTGTAGTATTGAAAAAAGCCTGCAAGATTTTCATTTTCTTTAATAAGAATAATCTTTCTTTCAGCTCGTTTCAAGCCATCACTGACTGCGCCGAACCACAATTTGAAATCCTCTTCAACGGTATTACCGGTAGGTGCAATTTCACTCATATTGTCTGCGAGAATATCAAAAATCGCTTGAGCAATCACAGGAAAATCAGCCTTATTTAAATATTCAAAGCTAATCATAAAACCTCAACCTCAGTATCATAATACTGCTCCTGGAAGCGAATTGCATTTTCGATTTGTTCTTTTGTAAATCTCTTACCGACAGGCGCGCCGATGAGCTTGTCTTCCACATCATTGTGGCGGTGGGCTATGGCAATAATTTCGCACTCATATTCCTCTACCGGCACATCCACGCCCAAAAGATAAACATCAAGCTCCTCACCATCGCCCCCAAGAACTCCGGGAACAAAGCCGTAGTTAATGGGATATGTAAGTGAGTAGGTTTCCTTTTTGTGAACATAGCCCATCGGTCTGTCAATACCGATAACCACCCTCTTGCCAAGGTAAGCTTTTACTTGCGCTTTTCTTTCTTCGAGTGTCATATTTATACCCCCTTAATTGAGTTTTGAGTGTTGATACTCAACCTTATCATATCAATTCAAATAAAGCTGTGTCGTGCTTTTTCATATAAAGAGAAATAACATCGGTTATCTGCTCCTCAAGGCTTACCCCGAGAAGAGGCTTTATCTTGTATTTCTCGGGCAGCTTTATTTCAACCTTCCCCTCCTGAGATGTATGAATGCCTACATATCCGCCGCCGCAATAGACCACATTATTACCTGAATTATAACAGTGAACCCCCTTTGAAACAAGAAAATCACGAAGCGCTGGTGTGGAAATACGGATTTTATCTCCTTCGGGGTAAAGATATGGTATATTATTTTTTTCGCAAAGCTCCAAAGCCTTTTTACCGCTTTGTGAGAGTAAGGGCGTAGTAAAAATCGCCACCTTGTATTTTCCGATAACCCTTTCGGCATCCTCTGTCATACACAAATCAAAGGGAATTCCCGTATTGCCCATTGCAACTCTGATATTATTAACGCTGCAGGCAACATCACTGCATCGCGGGTTATTAAAATATGCCCTTTCATCTATGAAAACTACTGTTTCGGCAGAGGGATATGAGAGGGTGTTCTCTTTTACGCTTTGCATAATATTTCTCATTTTGCTCATTTCAAGCATAATAGCCTTGTGATGGTACCAGCCGCCCCACATATCAAACCACCATATACCCGAAAATTTTGTAAGCTGATGGGCAAAGGCTTTTCTTATGGCGGACAAGGAAAGCTCGGGAGTATCGGGACCGCACCACACAGTTTTATTGCCAACTTCATTTCTGAGGGCAAAATAATTGCCCGAAAAAGCTCCCGGTCTGGATTCCTGCATTTGCCTTGTAAGGTGAGTTCTTATATCGCACTCCACGAAATAAAGCTTATTGTGAAGCTTAAGGGAGCCCTCTGCTATCATATCGCCCCAATCAACACCCAGTTCTCTGGTGCAATCGTAGCAACAAGGCGATGAAAAAAAGTCAATATACGGCGAATCTATAATATGTCTTAAGCCTGCAAGACCGAGAAGAGGATCATTTACAAAAGCATTGTAGCCGTAAAAAGCCCCAACGACCTGCTCGTTGTTTATAAGTTCCTTCATTGTCCTGCAGAAATGCTCTACAGCATTTGCCGCCGTTTCGCAACAGAATTCACCGTAACGGCTTACGGTTTCGTTGTAGCCCGGCTTAAATAAATCTTCTTTTGTGATTTCAGGAACAAAAGCCGCATTATATTTCTCTTCCATCCACAAACGGAATTTTTTCATACCCTTTTCTGAAAAAGAACCCGCCATATCGTGATGCATCCATTCCTGAGTTGTACCGCCGCAAATCTGATATCCTGCGATTCTGTGGCTGTAATCTGCAGAACGGATGTGCGAAACAAGGGTGGCAAGAAGCCTTGCGCCATCTTCAAGATACCTTTCAGACCAAAGAGCCTCCCTCATTCCGGAGGGTGTAGAAACACATTCGGAAAGGTTATTTTCAATCCATTTACCGGGCATTGCAACATTTACCCGTGGGAAAATAAGCGCATGTGGACATTCACCTAAAATCTCGCCCACAATCCCGTCAAATTCTCTGTAATCGGGTTCATCCCCATCAAAAACACCTGTTCTGAACGGAGAGAAGCCACTGACATTATTTATGGGGAGCTTCGTAAACGAGACATTTACAAAAAACATTTTATAGTCTGCTTTTATAAAATCCGAAAACTCACCGCACTCCTCAAAATATGTGGTATAAGCAACAGGATAATGCATTTCTCCCTCTGCACATATATATGGTTTACCGTTTTTAAACTCAACTGAAGAAATCACATTATCACCCTATTAATTTTACTACCATAATTCTACCATTGATATAAAATAAATGCAACCGGGGAGATTTTTGAATTTATAAAAACCACACTACCAACACTGCGCAAATTGACAAACAGGGGCTGTAAAAAACTTTCGTTTTTTTTACAGCCCCTATTTTTTATCATTCTTCAGTTTATTTCAAAACAGAAATTGCATCGGAGATAGTTTTTTCAAAAGCTTCTCGTCCGTACTTATCAACCTCTGCTTTGTTTTTTTCACCGTGGGTAAGGCAACCTGCACCGCCGATACATCCGCCAACACAAGCCATACCTTCAATGAAGTTCGCATTAAGCGCATTCTTACTTTTCTTGAGAAGGGCAATTCTGCATTCTTCGATACCATCACAAGAGATGGGATTGAACTCAAAATCAGTTATATTCTGCTCTTTGATTGCCTGAGTTACCGCATCCGTAAGACCACCGCTACGAGCAAAAATTCTGCCGAAATACGATGCATTATCAAGCACATCTTCTTCGAGACTTGTGATATCAATATCACGGCTGTCAAAAAGAGCCTGCAATTCTTCAAAGGTTAAAACTGCATCAACATAAGGCTTTGCACTCTCAAGCTGAGCCTCCGCCTTCTTTGCGGTACACGGACCGATAAAAATTGTCTTTGCATTTTCATCAGTTGTCTTTATGTACTTTGAAATTTCGACCATTGGTGAGCAATTATGAGAAATCATAGGCACCAAGTCAGGAAAGCTTGATTTGATATACGACACAAATGCAGGACAGCAGGAACTTGTAAGGAAGCCTTTTTCAGTTAATTCCTGAGATTCTTTCATAGCAACCATATCTGCACCTAAAGCTGCTTCAACAACAGTGTGAAAGCCCATCTTTTTAAGTCCTGTTATAACCTGACCTAATTTTGCATAAGAGAACTGACTTGAAATTGAGGGAGCAACAACTGCATAAAGCTTGTAGTTTCTGCCTTGTTCGCTTTTCTTAATAAGGTCAACAACATTGAGAATATATGACTTATCAGAAATTGCACCGAAGGGGCATTGATATACACAAGCACCGCAGGCGGTACATTTATCGTTGTCGATAGATGCAGCATTATCTTCGTTAATTGAAATTGCCTTCACCTTGCAAGCAATCTGACAAGGTCTTTTGCGGTTAACAATTGCAGAATAAGGGCAAACCTTTGCACACTGACCGCACTCAACACATTTTGACTTGTCAATATGAGCAACGTGATTATGGTCGAAAGAAATTGCACCACGTTTACATACATCTTCGCAACGGTGAGCAAGACAACCTCTGCAGGAATCTGTTACTTCATATCCTGCGGCAGGACATTCATCACAAGCGATATCAATAACCTGAATAACATTGGGGTTTTCCGGGTCGCCACCCATAGCAATTTTAACGCGCTCTGAAAGAATAGCACGTTCTTTATAAACGCAACAACGCATTGTGGAGGTTTTACCGGGAACTATTTTTTTGGGTATGTCAATGAGGTTTTCGAGAAGGGTATCATTCCACGCCTCTCTTGCAACCTCTCTTAACACCTTGTATTTAAGATATTGTACTTTTGTATCAAATTTTCTTATATTACTCATAATTAAAAATAACTCACTTTAATTCTTTTACCCATTTGCTTCAAGCACTTTGAAAGCTCTTCCACAAGATTCATTTTAATATTGAAGTTTATGGGAAGGTCCGGGTTCTGATGAGCAGGGTTGATTGCTCTGCCTACATAAAAGTTTATATCTGTTGCTTCTTCAAAAAGCAAACGGCTTATAAGTGAAGCACCGTCCTTTTTGAAATTC
>JAZSCI010000331.1:0-5515 GCA_045602865.1 Acutalibacteraceae bacterium | reverse complement strand
TGTATATGTAGGGGGATGGAGTACAGATAAACAAACCGGTAAATTCTTTTTTTACCAATTAAATACATAAAAAATGTATGGTGTCAAATTGGTTTTTAGTAACAAATATTACCCAACACCATATATTTTATGTAAGAAATGATTGCTCACTACAAAAAACTATTCCGGTATGCAAATATTCAAATATTCAAATGTATAATGAATTATGTTTTAATCCTTTAATTTTTATTCTTTATATTTTTTCATACAAACTAATATTGCAGTTGATACAACAATCATTGTTATTGCGTATCCAAGCTTTGCGGCAGCATTTTTTTCGGATTTCTTCATTTTGAATTTCCTTTCTCGTTGAATAGAATTTTTTCAATTGAACAATGTATCGTTCTGAAATTTTCTATTCAACGCCTTTTTTCTTGTTTGAGATGTTTTTGTGTAATTTTTGAGTTAAAAACCAACATGAAATGTTATTTTATCAAATTTCTTCAGTAAGACTTATCAATCCGCCAAAATCTCTGAATTTGCGTCCCGGATTATAAATCGCATCAATTTTGTAATTGTTTAAAAAGGCTTTAATGTTCTTATAATCCTTATGGGCTTCTATATTACCACTGAAATATATTTCATTTTCAGATAGCTTAGCAGAAGCTCCGCCAATAAATCCTGAATGCTTTTGAGATAAATATACATATCCGGGCTCTATTTTCAAAATATCAAATTGATAATTTTTTAACAAATTAACTATTCCGTTATCTTCAGTTATAACGGCACTATCGTTTACGATACACAAGCTGCATTTAGCATAACCTTGGTTTGTATGAATAATTTTATATCCATTTGATTCTAACTCTTCAAGAATGATCTTGGCTGCATATTTGGTATTACAAACGACATTTTTACCGATCAATGCAATATTAAGTAAAGAATCAAATGGATATTCTTCACTTAATATTATATTTGAATATAATTCAAACGGTAAAAATGCATCGGGAACAGATTCTTTATTTATATACACCTTTCCGCACCCCGAATTAAAAGCCAATACATCAGCGTGTGATGCAATTTCATCATCAAGAACGTCTGATTTCTTCAATTGTATACAAGTTATTCCTAAATCGGATAATTCCCGGATTTCATCAATATTACCCTCCCCTATCAGGCAGCTTTTCAATCTATTGGAAGGAAGGTTTGGTCTCACAACTATTTTATTCATATATTATTGTCGCAGGCGCATTCAAAGGCTTCTCTGACATTGCGAACACCATAAATTTCAATATTATTGAATGAAGTGTTAGATAATCCCTTTAAATTTTGCCTTGGAATAATGCACCTTTTAAAGCCAAGTCGTTCACATTCACGAATTCTTTGTTCGCAATTATTTACGGTTCTTATTTCTCCGCCTAATCCGATTTCGCCAAAAACAATTGTACCGCTATCAATCACACAATCCTTAAGACTTGAAACAATAGAAAGTGCTACGGCAAGGTCGGAAGCAGGTTCATCAGCTCTTAAGCCGCCAACAATATTAATATAACAATCCATATTGCCAAAAAAATAGCCCGCTCGTTTTTCAAGAATAGCAATCAGCATAGCCATTCTGTTATAATCAAAGCCTGCAGCCATTCTTCTCGGATTTCCGAATCCGGAAGCCGTAGCAAGCCCCTGAACTTCTGCAAGTATTGGTCTGGAGCCCTCTATAAGGCATGTTACACATGTACCCGATACATTTAATGGTCTGCCCGAAATCATAGCCAAAGATGGATTATCGACCTCTGATAAGCCTTTATCAGTCATTTCAAACACACCGATTTCGTTAGTTGAGCCAAATCGGTTTTTTGTTGCTCTCAGAATTCTGTACGAAAGATTTCTTTCACCTTCAAAATAAAGAACAGTATCAACAATGTGCTCCAAAACTTTAGGTCCCGCAATATTTCCATCCTTATTGACATGACCTACAAGTATGATTGAAACATCATTGTTTTTGGCAGTACGCATAAAAAGATTTGTGCATTCACGAACCTGAGTAACACTTCCTGCAGTAGAAGAAACCTCGGAAATACTCATTGTTTGCACTGAATCGATTACAACAATATCCGGCTTTTCTGTCCGGATATACTCACTTATTATTTCAGCATCAGTTTCACACATAACCGATAACTTTTCCGTGGTAACGCCCAAACGCTTAGCTCTCATCTTTATCTGATACGCTGATTCTTCTCCGGAAACATACAGAACAGATAAATCCTCCTCAAGCAACTGACAAAGCTGCAAAAGTATTGTTGATTTACCGATACCGGGATCACCGCAAAGCAACACGAGTGAGCCTTTTACAAGACCGCCGCCCAATACCCGGTTAAATTCACCGATACCTGTATTATATCTGTACTCGGCTGATGAATTAATCTGCGACAAAGACATAGCTTTTCCTGAGCCGGCATGAATTGAGCCTCTGCTTTTTTTATTATCCTGAACAACAATTGATTCTTCAAGAGAATCCCATTCGTTACACTGAGGACATTTGCCGTACCACTTAGCAGACTCATACCCACATTGATTACAAATATATATCGTTTTATTTTTCGCCATCTTTGCAACACCTCGATACATAGTCCTGTATTCCAAGGGCTATGCATAATGCAATCTTTTTTTGGTAATTTTCATCCTTGAGAATTGTGGCCTCCTGCGGATTTGAGAGAAAGCCACATTCAACAAGAACAGCAGGCTTAACTGCTTTATACATAAGAAACACGGATGAATCGCAGCGCTTGATTTCGCGTTTGTTTTCTGGCTGAAGCGCCGTTACAACACTTTCCTGAATACATCGTGCAAGCAATGAGCTGTCCTCAGCAAATTCAGGTGAATAAAAAACCTGAGTTCCTGAATATTTACTCTGTGTGTAAAAATTCTGGTGAATGCTGACAAAAATCGAATTATCTGTGTCCTCCATAATTTTCATTCTGTTATGAATATCAGATGTCTTTCTGCTTCTGATTGTTGACAAGCCTTTATCCTCAAGAGATATATCCTGTTCCCTTGTCATTATTGTATTAAAGCCTAAAGCTATCAAAAACTCATTAAGAAACAAGCTTACGGAAAGATTAATATTCTTTTCAGGTGTTCCGTCTACAGAAACCGCTCCACCATCAAAGCCACCATGACCGGCATCTATAATAACAATAGGTACATCGCCATTTTTATTAACCCTTATATTATCAGAAACAGACATAACCGAAGGGTTAATTATAGCCGATACAAAAACAGAAAATGATACAACCAAACAAATAATCAAAAAATAAATTTTTTTCATAATACCACCTTATTAATACTATGTGGTATAAGGAAAAAATATTTTATTTAAACTCTGTTCTGTCCTTCATAAGCAATTTATTTCTTACAACTCTGTGAAGTATATCAGGGCGATTAGCTATTTCAAAAAGCTTTTTACAAAAAGCAACAGGGTTAATAGTGAAATCATTGCCTGCAGGTAAAATAAAACTGAGAATAACACTGTCACCATTAAATACACAATGAAAATCAGATAAATGCTCACTTACATTTATTTGTTTTATACCGCCCTTTTTGGTTTTCTTATCAATAATAATATTCTTCTCATTTACAATACTTTTTAACAACCCCGCAAACTTCTCGGACTCTGCAACGTTAGGAATTGTAACCGTATACGATGCTGATACAATAGCAGTAATTTTCTCTGCAGGCTCTTTTATTTCAAGAAATTCAATCCCGGGAACAGTGGCGTTATTAAGTTGTTCAAGAACACGAATATCGGTATATCCATCATCATTAATTCTAATATCAAGAGTTTCTCTCAAGCCTTCTGCTCCTAATGGTAACGGAAGACTGAACATAAGATAAGGATGTGGGTTAAAGCCTTCTGTATACCACAAAGGAATGTCGGTTCTCCGGAATATACGAGTAACACATCTCGTTAAGTCAAGATGCGAAATATATTTTGCGGAGTCAACCTTCTTAAACCATATTCTTATTGAGCGCATTACATTTTCCTCCGTTTAATACATTAGAACCGCAACCTGCACACTGCTGATAACAATGCTTAGTTGTCTGTGCGGCTCTGGCTTTTTCACTTTCTGAAATAAGGAAACTCTTTTTAATACCTGAATTTATGTGATCCCAAGGAAGCACCTCATCATAGGGGCGTTTGCGCGAAGCATAGAAATTCGTATCAATACCACATTCCTCAAAAGCCTTCATCCAACCATCAAAATTAAACTTATCATCCCAGCTATCAAAAGTACAACCGTTCTTATAAGCAGTTTCTATAACACGACAAAGCTTTCTGTCGCCACGGGCAAAGACACCCTCAAGGAAAGTGAGGTCAGTATTGTGGAATCTGAAAGTAATTTTTCGTGAGGTGCAGGTTTCGAGAAGTAAATTCTGTTTTCTTTTTAATTCTTCGCGGGTATCCTGGGCTTCCCATTGAAATGGTGTACACGGCTTCGGGACAAAGGAAGACACACCAGCACTGACGCTTACACCTTTTCCTTTCGGTTTATTTGGATTATGATAAAATTCATCCACAACCTTCTGTGAAAGAACATTGATTCCACAAACATCTTCATCCGTTTCAGTAGGAAGACCTATCATAAAGTAAAGCTTAACTGCAGTCCATCCGCCTTCGTATGCTTTTCTGCATGTAGAAAGAATTTCTTCTTCGGTAATATTTTTATTTATTACATCGCGCATTCTCTGTGTGCCTGCTTCTGCTGCAAAGGTTAAACCTGAACGCCGAACAAGAGAAAGCTTCTCTTTTAAATCATCTGAAAAGTTATCGATACGAAGAGATGGTAATGCAATATTTATCTTTTCTGGAACAGCCCATCCCAAAAGCTCTTCAAGAAGCTCTGTAATTTTAGTATAATCACTGCTTGACAACGAGCAAAGAGATAATTCGTCATATCCCGTTGTACAAGCAAGGCGATGACTCTGCTTACTGATTGTCTCAACACATTTTTCTCTTATCGGTCTATACCAGAAGCCCGCCTGACAGAAGCGACAGCCACGGATACAACCGCGGAATATTTCGTGTACAACACGATCATGAACAACCTCAATAAAAGGAACAACAAATTTATCAGGATAAAAAACTGAATCAAGATCGCTTACAACACGCTTATTGACTTTTTCAGGTGCACCATCCATAGGAGAAACGGACTGTATCGTACCATCCTCGTTGTACTCAACATTATAAAGCGAAGGAACATATAATCCTTCAATTTTTGCGGCTTCCTTAAGAAATTCCTTTCGTGATTTGCCTTGTTTTTTACACTCATCCAATAAATCGAGGAAATCAAGCATCATTTCCTCACCTTCACCTATCTGAAACACATCAATAAAATCTGCCAAAGGCTCAGGATTGCAAACACAAGGGCCGCCCGCGGTTATAATAGGAATATCAAGTGTATCGCCTCTTTCACTGCTATGAAGAGGTATATTCGCAAGATTGAGCATATTCAGTACATTTGTAAAAGACAACTCGTAC
>JAZSCI010000330.1:0-2784 GCA_045602865.1 Acutalibacteraceae bacterium | reverse complement strand
CGTATCAGTTATTTTTAACGCTGTACCACCCGAAACAGCCATAGACACTTGCGAAAAAAATCCCACAAGCGCAATCTCATATATGCTTGCTGTGCTTAAAGACCAATACCCTGATGTGGACCTAGAAAGCTTAGTGGACAGGCTTGCCGCCAATCTTGGTATACCCTTTAATGATGATAAAAACGAAGACTCAGAGTAACCCCGAAACCAACTGCACATCTCGTTTATATGAGATGTGCAGTTAAACCACCAACCCGACCTTGAAAGGAGTAAGCTATGAAAATGCTTAAATCAACGACTACCCTTGCACTGGCATTAATTATGTCAGTTATCTTCGGCATAACCTCTTTCGCAGCTGACCTTTGCACCGTTAACGTCAAAGAAACTGTAGATTACTCCAAAGCGTTTGAATGTCTTGAAATACTGAACAGAGAAAGAAGAAATGCAGGTCTTAATGAACTGACGATGAATCCTTCTCTCCTGGCAGTTGCGGTTACAAGAGCTTTTGAATGCAACTTGTTTTTCTCGCACGACCGCCCGAATGGCACTTCATACAATACCTTACATGATACAACTACTTGGCACGGAGAAAATGTAGCATCCGGATATAAAACAGCTGCACAAGTTATGGATGGCTGGATGATCTCGCCGGATCACAAAGCTAATATGTTAAGCGACAAATACAAGTCTGTAGGCATCGCTTGCGTCAATGGCGTCTGGGTTCAGGAGTTTTCAGGCAGATACTCTCAGCAGGCTTCCAAACCCGCCAACTGTACAGTTGTAAGAGGTATCAACTGTGACGCTTCCAATATGTATATGGAAAGTCCTTACCGCTATAAGCCTGCAACCCTTTCCGTAGGCAATGAAATTCAGCTTCTTGCTCCGAAACTTTTTTTATTCAATCAGCTCTGTTACGGAGTGGATACTTCCAGCTACGATATTACAACGTCTGATTCATCTATTGCTACCGTAAACGGCTTAACCCTTACTGCTCACAATAGTGGCAACTTTTCTGTAATATATACGCTTAAAGGCACTAACATCTCCACAAGTGTAGAATTTAGTGTAGAAGGCACAATTAAGGAAGAAAAGCCTGAACCGAAAAATATTTCCGAATGTGCTTTTACCCTCAGCAAAACCGAATACACTTATTCCGGCAAGGAATGCAAACCGACTGTTAGTGTAAAGGACGGTGGTAAAACACTCTCAAGCGGCACTGATTTCACAGTCCGTTATGAAAACAATGTTGATGCTGGCTGTGCTAGTGCATATATAACAGGCATCGGTCGATACGAAGGAACAAAAACTCTCTTGTTCGATATATACCCTAAAGTTATCAATTTTGATGATGTTAAACTGGAATATTATAAGTATATCGCAGACGGCACGCCTAAAAAGCCTAAGTTCGTCTTCACCAATGTTAATCTTAAAGAAGGTATCGACTATATCACTTCCTACAAAAACAATATTAAACCAGGTATTGGTATAGCGTACTACGAAACATTAAATCCCAATTTTGTAGGATGGGCCGAGCTTTATTTTAACATCAATATTCCAGAAAACGAAAACACGAATCAAGTTACTGAGGATAACAGCACCACTGTTACCGAAGAAACAACCGATATTCCCGAGGCTAAGAAAACGCAGACCATTTCTGTTTCAAAAAACGCCAAGCTCACTTATGGTAAAACCCTTGAGCTGTTTGCATCTGCAAAGACCGCAATCAGCTACAAATCGCTTGATACAAGTGTCGCTAAAATCAACAGCAAAGGTATTATAACCGCTACAGGTGCAGGAACAACAAAAATTCTTGTCATTGCTGCTGAAACGGATGAATACGAAGGGGCAACCTCTTATGTAAATGTAACCGTCGAAAAAGCAGTACAGAAAATCACTGTTTCCGAAGACAGCTATACAAAATATACGGATTCCCCCTCATTTAATATCGGTGCAAAGGCGAAGACAAAGCTGTCCTACAAATCCGCAAATACTAACATTGCCACCGTGTCCTCAAATGGTACTGTAACCATTAAGGGTTCAGGAACTGTTTCCATAAAAATAACGGCAGCAGAAAGCACTAACTATAAATCAGCTTCCAAGACAGTGCTTATCAATGTTTATAAAAACAGCGATAATGATTCAAATGTTGATGAAAGTAATACCAGCGAAAACACCAAAACAACAGCGAAGGATAAGCTTGATGTCGAGGTAATTATTGAACCTGACAGTAAGACAAGCCAGTCTATAAGCCTTACTAAAACATCATTCAGCACAACAATTAACAGCAAGGTCTTTTATCTTAATGCAAAAGCTAAAACTAAGCTCACTTATAAAACCAGCAATAGCAAGGTTGTTACAGTAAACAGCAATGGTAAGGTTACAATCAAGGGAATAGGCAAAGCTACAATTACTATTACCGCTGTAGAAACTTCTCGATATGAGAAAGCTGTCAAGAAAGTAACCGTTACCGTAAAACCTTCTAAGCCCAAAATAAAGGATCTTTCCAGTAAAAGCAACCGTATTACTATCCGTTGGGACAAGCTTGATGATAATATCACAGGATATCAGATAGCATACAAGCGTGTAGGTTCTGAATCGTATAGGTGCAAGGCCTATAAAGGCTCATCGCTTACAAAGAAGACGCTTAAAGGGTTTTCGGACGGTACTTATTACGTGAAAATGAGATCTTATAAGGTTGTTGACGGAAAAAGAGTTTATAGCAGTTGGTCGACTGTAAAAAAAATAAATATTTCTTTTTAAAGTAACTACCACTCTCTTCGCTGT
>JAZSCI010000329.1:0-6827 GCA_045602865.1 Acutalibacteraceae bacterium | reverse complement strand
TGGGTGTTTTGTAAAAACTGGTCCCTATTCACTCAACGCCGTGCTCAGTGCTATAAAGCTTCCTACAAAGGCGCAGGATATTTTCAAGGCTTACTGGCTGCTTTTCGGAGTGGATTGCAACAAGCTGAGCTTCACGCATTACATTCTTAATGTTTTTTCCCGCCTTAAATACGGTACAGTTATCCCCAAACACAGAAATTACGAGCTTTGTATGGCTCTTGCAGGTCTTTTTGAGGATATGGGCGGAGAGATAAGATACAATTCAGCCGTAGCTCGAATCAAATACAAAAACAATGTACCATCAGAGGTTATACTTCGCAACGGAACACGAATAAAGGCAAACCATATTATTTGTAGTTGTTCCCCTACATCCGTATATGGCAAGATGATTAAAGCTGATAGCATCCCCGCCTCTGCATTAAAGCGAACAAATGCAAGAAAGCTCGGAGCAAAGGGTGCTTGTGTCTATCTTGGTCTCAACCGATCACCCGATGAGTTGGGAATCAACGAATATTCTTATTATATTACTGATACGACAAATACCGAAAAGCAATTTGAATTAATGAAAAGTATTGACACCAACAATGCTCAGATTGCTGTTTGTTTAAATAAAGCCAACCCCGACGCTTCCCCTAAGGGAACAACAATACTCTGCATTAAAACTTTTTACACAGAGAATTGTTGGGCAGATGTTTCTCCCGAAGAGTATTTTAACCAGAAGGATTTACTTGCCGCAAGACTGATTGCAAACTTCGAAAATACCACAGGCATAACAATCCATAATGCCATTGAGGAATTAGAGGTTGCAACACCCGTAACATTTGCAAGATACACCGCCACACCTCAGGGCACCGTTCTTGGCTATTATGCCGATGATTGGGATTCGCTTGTACCAAGACTTATGACAGAGGCTACTGACAACGATTGCAAGGGACTGCGGTTCTGTGGTAGCTGGGGTACACTTCTTTCGGGTATAGGTGCTGAAATTGCTTCCGGCAGAAACACCGCATTTGCAACCCTTACGGATATTGAAGAAGATCAAAAGGAGGTATCAGTTAATGAAAAATAAAGTTAAAATTGATTCCTCGCTTAAGGATATTTTCAGATTTATTGAAATCCCCTCATACCGCAAATCAATTATCGCAGAAGCTCCAAGCACCGCAGTGCAATCGTATTTTGCAGTTAATTCAACCGCAAATTTTCTGCACCCCAATGTACAATATCTCAGAGTAAAGGCAGTTGCTGAGGTTAACAGAGATGTAAGAGCATATATACTTGAACCCGATACAAGCAAAGGTAGTGCAAGTCTTGCATATTTTCGCCCCGGACAATATATAAGTCTTGTTCTCAATATCGGTCATGCGGTTGTTTCCCGCCCATATACCATTTGCTCCTCTCCCCTACGCTCCTGCGATGATGAATATATGATTGTTGTAAGGAAAATTCCACACGGATTTGCTTCTCAATATATTTTTAACAACTGGACAAAGGGAACTCAGGTTACCGCCTCTGCGCCTTGCGGAACATTGTACTATCAGCCTATCAGAGATTGCAGAAATGTTGTCGGTATTTGCGATGGCTACGGAATATCGGGATTTCTGTCAATGGCAGAAGCTATTTGCGATGGTACACTTGATATGGATTTAACCGTTCTCTATACTGCAAGAAAACGCAACGAAGCTATTCTTACAGACAGATTGGACGAGCTTTCAAGGGCGGGTTCAAAATTTAAAATTGTGTATGTATATAGTGATGAACGCGTAAGCAACTGCGAAAGAGGCTTTATAACCAAACAACTAATTGAGAAATATGCACCAAAAACAAAATACAGTCTTTTTGTCAGCGGTACTACTCAGCTTTACAACAGAATTATGCCGCATATTGCAGAGCTGAAGCTGGAGAAGAAGTATATTCGTTTTGGCTTGAACGGGCAAATAGCCGCTCCTACCTCTCTTCCTGATTTTCCTCAGGATGCAAAAGGAAAAACCTTCCTTTGCAAGGTTATAAAGGACGGAAAATGTATCGCCACAATTCCCTGCTCATCAGAGGAAACTCTCCTTTCCTCCCTGGAAAGAGAAGGGATAAAAACTGACTCTGCCTGCAGATCGGGAGAATGCGGATATTGTCGCTCACAAATAAAGCAAGGAAATGTATTTATCCCTGAATATGTGGATTCAAGACGTGTCAGCGATTCTGCTCACGAAGTAATTCATCCTTGCTGCTCATACCCGATAAGTAACATCACTCTTATAATTAACTAAAAAATCCTGTTGGTCTTTTTCTGACCAACAGGATTTTTGTAAGTAAAATTTAATTATCTGAAATCGTTATATCCGTCATCAACAATTTTCTTCTCTTCACGGGCAGGAGCCTTCTGCTTTTCGGGCATTACAAGGGGCTCTGCAGGGTTAAGCGGAACATTTGATGTATCAGTAACAGGAGCTGACTTTTCCTCTGCCTTTACCTGAGCTTCTGCAGGGGCGGAAAGAGGTTGAGCGTTACCTGATGTAATTTTGTAAGCTATTGCAGCATTCTGCATTTTGATTTCTTCGATAGTTGTCTTCATATTCTTCTCGAGACTTATAATACAAGAAAGCATATAACCGAAAACAGCAAATATTATAATTCCGAAAACAATAACGTATGCACCAAAGCTATTTGATGAATCAACAAACAACAACAAAATAATAATAGGTAAAACAAGCACTGCCAGAACAAAACATATTGTGAAAATAATTTTCTTTTTAATATCCATAATATTCTCCTTACCTGTTACGCTCTGCGATTTTCTTTAAACCCTCAAAGCCTATTCTTACAGACTCATAGGGCTCCTTGTCATAGCACAAATCCTGTTCAATGACAATATATTTTACACCGATTTCCTTACAAGCACGATAGCAGGCATCAAAATCGATGTTACCGGTACCACATTCCGCAAAGCGTTGAGCATTATTAACAATTCTCATATCCTTAAAATGGCAAACCTCTACCCTACCCTTAAGTTTCAGAAGATACTCTGCAGGATTTACTCCGCCGACCTGCATCCAATATGTATCAGGAATAAAATTAAGATCGGTTTCCTCGATTAACCTCTCAAAGGTTCTCATACCATCATAAACCTCAAATTCAAAGGCGTGATTGTGATAGCAGAGTTGTTTGCCGTCAGCCTTCATTTTACGATTTATTTCGTTACATTTAGCAATAAATCCGGTAACACCTTCTGCTGATTCGTGAATATTACCGGGCATAGCACCTATACCGATATTTTTACAATGGATAAGGTCATGCTCTGCCATAAGCTTATCAAGATCATTCTTCATTCTGTCGTAAGGCTTATGTGTAACACAGACCTCCATATTATATTTATCAACAAGCTGCCCCACTATTTCAGGATCAATATCACCAATTGCAGAAATTTGTATAACGTGACAGTCTATGCTATCAAGAAATTGTAAGGTTTTCTCAAAATCCTCTGCAGTCTTACACTGATCTCTCAAAGTAAAAAGCTGTACACCAAGTTTAATATCACTCATTATAGACACCTCCATAGAAATATCAATTTCATTTTATCATACATTTCGTTAAAGTAAAGTGTTTTTCGGTAAGAATTAATATATTTTTACATAATACTCTTGATTTTTTCTAAAAAAAGTATAAACTATATAGTGACAATTTATTGTACTACACTGAAAAGGATAAGTGAGTTATGGCTAAATATCTTATTGTAAACGCAGACGACTACGGAATGTGTAATGCAGCTAACACCGCTGTTGAGGAGCTTTTTCTCGGTGGTTGGCTTAAATCCGCAACCATTATGATGCCCTGCCCCGGTGCGGCACACGCAGTTCAGTTTTCTATTGATCATCCCGAATACGCTATAGGTGTACATACCACCCTTACAAGCGAATGGGGAAAATATCGTTGGAAGCCTCTTACCGATGGTAAAACTCTTATTGATGAAGAAGGCTTTATGTGGCACGAAAGTGACCAGGTTGAAAAGAACGCTTCCTCTGAGGATATTGAAAAGGAAGTTCGTGCACAGATCGACCTTGCCCACAGTATGGGTATGAAACCAAGTCACATTGACAATCATATGGGCTCTCTTTACGGTCACTACACAGGAAGACTGACTCTTTCCAAGCTTGCTCTTAAAATTTGCGGAAGCTATGGTTATGCATACAGACTCTATGTTAAGCACGACAAGAGAATTTGTCCCAACGGCACACCTTATATTGCTTATGCAGCTGTAACTCTGCTCTCAAAATACTGGGGTAAGAAATACAATGTTATTATCCCTGACTATCTCCTCTTTCCGGATTGGAACGATGATATGAGAGTAAGCTACGAAACATATCGTGACACAATTCTCAAAATCTGGACAGATATTCCTGAAGATGGCGTAACAGAAACCTTTGTTCACCCCTCTGTTGAAACAGATGAGCTTAAGGGTATTACCGGCAGATGGCAGGACAGAGTATGGGAATACCAGCTTATGAAGGATCCTTATGTACATAACTATCTCAAGGAGCACGGTGTTGAGCTCATAAGCTACAGAGAGCTCATAAAAATGAAGGGCGGAAAGGTTAAATAAACCTCTTTTAACCTAAATCAGGAACGGTACATTAATGTGCCGTTCTTTTATTTCTTTATACATATTAATATTAAAAATAATTATAAATACCTATTGAATTTTACGTTATATTATGGTATGATTTAGCAAATGCGTTGAACAAGAGAGTAGAAGTTAATTAATGTCACAGAGAGATGTGCCAAGGCTGTGAGCACATTACGGAGATTTTCTTTGAAGTTCACTTGTGAGCTGCGTGGCTGAACCCTTCAGTAGGCTGCGACGGGTGTAACCGTTACATTACAGACGAGTGTTTGCTCTGAAGCAAAAATAAGGGTGGTACCGCGGAGTTTGTCTTCGTCCCTTAGGGGATGAGGTCTTTTTTTATCCCTTTTCGCCTAATATACAGTAAAAAACAAAAATCTGGGTGCAGTCTTATTGCCCCATACGAAAGGATGTCAGATTATGCAGGAAAAAGCACAAGCCCTCAAAAAACAATTTGAGGAAAAGGTTCAGGCAGCCTCCTCTCCTGCGGAGCTTGAACAATTAAGAATCGAATTTCTCGGAAAGAAGGGTCCGATTTCTTCGCTTATGGCAGAGCTGAGAAATATCCCTAACGAGCAGAAAAAGGAAGCCGGTCAGATTATCAATGAGGTTAAGCAATTTTTTGAAGCTACTATAAAGAGCAAAAACGAAGAGCTTGTAAAATTAGAGGAAGAAAGACTTATAAACCTTGCTGAGGACTATGATGTTACCTTCCCGGTTGATGAAAAGAAGGGTTCATACCACCCCATTACCCTTGTTCAGCGTGAGCTTGAGGATATCTTTGTGAGTATGGGCTTCGCTGTTGAAGATTATGATGAAATCGTTGATGATTACCATTGCTTCGAGGCACTTAATATCCCTAAGCACCACCCTGCCCGTGATATGCAGGACACCTACTACCTCAGCACAAACCAGCTTCTGAAGACACATACATCCGCTGCACAGAATGCAATACTCAAGAAGTACACCTCTGAGCTTAATGCAGGCAGACCAATCCGCGTTATTTTCCCCGGCCGTTGCTTCAGAAATGAAAAAATTGATGCTTGTCACGAAAATACATTCTTCCAGATGGAGGGTGTTATGGTAGACAAGGATATCTCTATTTCAAACCTTATTTACTTTATGAAAACTATGCTTTCCGAGGTTTTCCAGAGAGAAATTACCGTAAGACTTCGCCCCGGCTTCTTCCCCTTCGTTGTGCCCGGCTTTGAGCTTGATATTCAGTGTCTTATCTGCGGTGGTGACGGATGTCCTTCTTGTAAGGATTCTGGCTGGCTCGAGCTTTGTCCCTGCGGAATGATTCATCCCAATGTTCTTACTGCTGCAGGTATTGATATCGAAGAGTACACCGGCTTTGCTTTCGGTCTCGGTCTTACAAGACTTGCTATGATGAGATACGGCATTAAGGATATCCGTGTATTCAATAGCTGCAACCTTAAATCCTTGTCACAATTTGATAACCCGGCTTTTGTTGAGCCCGAAAAGGAGGTCAAATAAATGTTTGTTTCTATTAACTGGATAAAAGAATATGTTGACCTTGAAGGTCTTGACATCAAAAAGCTTATAAACAGCTTCACTCTTGCTACCGCTGAGGTAGAGGAAATTATCACAAAGGGTGATGATATCCGCGATGTTGTTGTAGGTGAAATTCTCTCTATTGAAAATCATCCCAACTCCAAAAAGCTTCACTTACTCAAGGTTGATGGCGGAGACAGAATCTATGATGTAGTTTGCGGTGCTCCCAATGTAAGAGAAAATATGCGAATTGCTTTCGTAAAAGCCGGCGGCCGCGTTCCTGCAGGTGAAATCACAAAAGCAACTGTTGCAGGCTTTGAATCCGAAGGTATGTGCTGTTCTGCATTTGAGTTAGGTCTTTCCGATGATAAATCAGGACTTATGGAAATTGATGTAGATGCTCCCAATGGTACAAATCTTAAAGATATTTATCCCATTGATGATATTATTTTTGAGGTTGACAACAAATCTCTCACAAATCGTCCCGACCTCTGGGGTCACTATGGTATCGCAAGAGAATTTGCTGCACTTACTGACAGAGAGCTTAAACCCCTTCCCCTTTCAGATTTGGCTTATGACGGCGACGAAAAAATTAAAGTTACTGTTGGCAGAGATGACCTTGTTTACAGATATTCCTGCTTAAAAATGGATAACATCACAAAGAATGTAAGTGCTATGGCTTTACAGATTCGCCTTTACT
>JAZSCI010000328.1:0-5073 GCA_045602865.1 Acutalibacteraceae bacterium | reverse complement strand
CAGGAAGATAGCCCTTCACAACAGGCTCAATGCCCTCAAACTTATCAGTATCTCTGCCACTCCTGAAGCCGAATGAGCCTATAATCATAGGATCAACATCCTCGGGAAGAATATTAACCGCGAACACACCTGTGTTTTTGATACATTCATTTGTGAAGTTATCGTGATTTACAGATACTGCAATTGTAGCAGGCTGTGAGGTTATCTGCATAGCAGAATTTGCTGTGCAGCCCGTAGGCTTTCCCTCTGTCCATGTAGTTACCACATAAACTCCGTATGATAAATCGAATAAAGCTGTCTTGTCCATATTAATACTCCTTACTTAACTGCATATATAATCTTGCCGCTAACGGCATCAATCACATATTCATAATCTTTTCCCTTGTATTCAAAATCAACCTCATATATTTCCTTGCCGTTTTCGCGGTCATATTCCGCCTCAAGCTCGTACACCTGATTTTCCGAAAGACCTGCATTTTTAAGAGCAATCTTTTTTGCCTCATCCGCAGTTATTTTAGACACTGACTGCTGAGTTGTTTTCTGAGTAGTATGCTGTGTAGTGTAATTATTACCTGGCTCATAATCCTTCTCGCATTTTATTATTGCGCCATTACCGGCATTCAGTTCAATGTCATACTCAATGCCGTTGCAATAAAACTCTATTTCATATTTACCTCTGCCGTTTTCAAAATCATACTCACATTTGTAGCCCTTTACATTTTTCTCATCTGCAGAAACATAACCCAAAGCTATTTCCTTTGCTCTGTCATAGGAAATATTGCCGCTTCCGGCATTTGTGGTATGCTCCTTCTTTTCTGTAACGGGAGCCTTTGTTGTTTTTTCTTCACCCGGCACATTCTGCACCACAGGCGGCACATTGTTGCTGATTTCATTTTTCTCGGTAGCAACAGGCTTCTGTGCCACATTATCATTATCAACACTTCCGCTTATATTCTGTTCAATTGCAGTACCCCCGTTATTCTCCGTAACAATCACAGTTACAGTTACAGTTTCGGGTACATTTGCAGTTATAAGCTGTGTTGTAGTATCTGTAACAGTCTCATCTGACTGATTACCCACAGAGCAAGCCGTAAGCACAAGTAACACTGCAACCAATAATATTATTCCTGAAAAACGTTTCATAAAAGCACTCCTTGTAACATATTTTTTTATATTTCAAACATAAAATTTTCTGCTTATTAAATGCATTATTTAACTATACTGTTTTTAATCGATATCTTGAGAAAAAGATTCTTTTATTATCTGAATTTTAACACAAAACATAATAAAACACAATATTTCAATACTTATTAAATCTAAAAAATATATTTACATTTCAGTATTGTTTGCTATAATGACTGTAGTCGAGTTATCAACGAAAATCCGACTATAATCCTTTGAATGAGTGTGTGTTAAAAAGCGATGTAAACCACCGCTTTTGCCTGACTTATATAATGCATTTACAAAGAAACACAAACCATTTCTGATATGGGGTGATAAAAAATGAAAATGATTATCAACAAACCAATGCCAAAAGCCTACGAAAAGCTTGTAAGCGACCACGCAAACGAAGAGGATATCCTGTTTGCGGTTGTAGGCGACCTTAACCTTAAGGGTAAGTATGCCGATTCCCTGATGATTTTCACCCGTGAAAAGCTTGTTGCATTTGATGAATGCTTTGAGAACAAGTTTTTCGAGCTTGAATATTCTCAGATCGAAACATCAGAGGTTAAGCGACTCTACGGTAATGCAGTTTTCAGAGTAAAGCTTAAAAACGGAGAAAAGAAAACTGTTTTAAGGTTTTCTTATGCTTCGGCAGAGGTTGCTGATGCGGCGGCAGTTTTCATAAACGCCGTGAATGATGGTGCCGATTATATGTACGAGGCAGAAACAGTAAAATCCGTGTACCACAAGCAACGATGCTTCTGTCCCAAGTGCGGAAGAAAGCTTCCCAACCCGGAAGCAGAGTGCATAAACTGCTCAGGCAAGGGCAAGATTATCAGCAAATTTGCCCGATATGTAATTCCTGAGAAAAAATCACTGTTCATATGTATGCTTCTTTCCGTAGCCGCCACTGCACTTTCTCTTGCGCCCCCATATATCACAAAAATTATGGTGGACACCGTAATCCCATCCAGGGACTCGAAAATGCTCGTAGCAGTTCTCGTGGCGCTTCTCGGAATATACATATTCCAATATGTTATGAACGGCTTCCGTTCATATCAGCTCAGACTTGCAGGTGACAGAATAACACTTAATCTAAAAAAAGACATTTACGAAAAGGCTCAGTATCTGCCCCTGGGCTTCTACGATAAAATTTCCACAGGCTCGGTTATCAACAGAGTCAATTCCGATGCAGGTGTTATACAGACCTTTATAATGAAAATCACCCAGGAAGCAGTGGTACAAGCCTTCACCCTGGTTGGTCTTGTTATTATAATGTTCAGTATGAGCTGGAAGCTTGCCCTTTTCTCCCTGATACCCGTACCCGTGGTAGTTTTCGCAGGCAGAATGTTCGGCAAGATTATCGGTCCCAAGTATATGAGACTGTGGCGCAGAAGCGCATCTATTTCCACGGTACTTGCAAACTCTATACCCGGTGTCCGCGTAATTAAGGCATTCACCAACGAATCACAGACCATAAAGAAGTTTGAGCGCTACTGTGATGAGTGGTACAAGGAGGATAAAAAGGTTGCAGTTCCTGCCGCCATATTCCCCTCTGTCATCACATTCCTTGTAACCTGCGGCTCAATCGTTGTATGGTTTTTAGGCGGACAAATGGTTATAACGGGTAATAATGAGATTTCTCTCGGTTTGCTCGTTTCATTCGTTTCGTATGCAAGTATGTTCTACACACCTATTAACTTCTTTGCTAATATGAGTGACTCATATCAGAACACTCTCGCATCTGCAGAAAAGATTCTTGATATTGTTGATGCAGAGCCCGAAAACAATTTCGGTAAGGGCAACACTCTTGAAAGGATGCAGGGTAAAATAGAATTCAAAAACGTGAATTTTGCCTTTGACCGTTCCAAAAAGGTGCTTTCAAACATCAATCTTACAATAGAGCCCGGCGACATTGTGGGTATCGTAGGTACCACAGGCTCAGGTAAATCCACTCTGATTAACCTTCTTATGAGATATTACGATGATTATGATGGTGAGATTCTTGTTGATGGAGTTAATATAAAAAACATTGATATGAAATACTATCGTGACTCAATCGGTTATGTACAGCAAGAGCCTCTTATGTTCCGAGACACTATTTTCAATAATATTGCCTTCGGAAGCGGAAGAGTTCACGTAGAGCAGGTCATTCACGCGGCAGAGGTCGCCAATGCACACGGCTTCATCTCCAAGCTTCCCGATGCTTATGACACAATGCTCGGCGAAAGAGGTGTTGGTCTTTCCGGCGGAGAAAGACAACGAGTTTCCATCGCAAGAGCCGTACTTAAAAACCCGAGCATTCTGGTATTTGATGAGGCTACCGCCGCCGTTGACTCCGAAACAGAGCACCTTATTCAGGGCGCCATCGAGAGACTCATAAGCGGCAGAACAACCCTGATGATAGCCCACAGACTTTCCACTCTCAGGAAAGCCAACAAAATTGTCGTTGTTGACAAGGGCGAAATAATTGAATGCGGCACACCCGAGGAGCTTTTGAAAATGAAGGGTAAGTATTACAAGCTTGTTGAAATACAGTCCATGGGTGAACAGCTCCAGAAACGAAAAGCAGAAGAAAATTTTGAGTGAGGTGAAACCAGATGCCACGTTACATTGAAGGACCGGAGGTAAAATTAACGGAAAACGACAAAATCTTTGTTGATGCCGAATTTTACACAGGTGAAAAATTCACAGAGCTTGAATTACACAGAATGTTTCCCATAACCGGATTAACCAAATACATCGCCTTATTGGATAAGGAAGGAAACGAAATTGCAGTAATCCGCAATATCGATGACCTTTTACCCGAATCACGTAAGGTGGTTGAAAACTGTCTTACGGAATATTATATGATTCCGAAAATCACCCGTTTTATTAAAATGAGCGAAAAATTCAAAATCTGGATGTGGACTGCGGAAACAGACAAAGGCATCTGCACCTTTGAAATAAGAAATCACATAACCGCCATTAAACCTCTGTATGATGGAAGAGTTCTTATAAAGGATGCCAATGACAACCGTTACGAAATTCCGGATGTAAACAAGTTAGACAAAAAGAGTCTGCAAATGATATTACCTAAATTATAATACAGAAAGGACATATACAATGAAACTTCTTATTGCAATTGTTAACAATGATGACAGCGCCGTTGTCTCCTCTGCTCTCACAAGAGACGGCTTTACAGTAACCAAATTATCCACAACCGGCGGCTTCCTTATGGTAGGAAACACCACCTTCCTTATCGGCGCAGAGGATGACAAGGTTGCACGTGCAAAGGAAATAATCAAAGAGCGTTCAAAAAAGAGAACAACCACAACCTCTTCAACCACAGGCTTCGGCACAGGCCTGAGAGAGGATGATTTCGCAAGTGAAATCCCCATAGGCGGAGCGATAGTTTTCACCCTTGATGTTGAAAATGTGGACAAATACTAAAAGAACAAATTGTTCCGATACAACAACAACCCTGACAAAATTTGTCAGGGTTGTTTCCTTATATCAAATGACTAAAAAACCTAAAAATCAACCAAAATATCTCTTAAGAAGACCTTCAAATGCTTTGCCGTGTCTTGCTTCGTCACGAGCCATTTCGTGAACTGTATCGTGGATAGCATCAAGATTCTGCTCCTTAGCCATTTTTGCAAGCTCGAACTTACCTGCTGTTGCACCGTTCTCTGCTGCAACCCTCATCTCAAGGTTTTTCTTTGTGGAATCTGTTACAAGCTCACCAAGGAGTTCAGCAAATTTTGCTGCATGCTCTGCCTCTTCGTATGCAGCTTTTTCCCAGTAAAGACCGATTTCGGGATATCCTTCTCTGTGTGCAACTCTTGCCATTGCAAGGTACATACCAACCTCTGTGCACTCGCCTTCAAAGTTTGCACGAAGACCTGCAAGAATTTCTTCGCTAACGCC
>JAZSCI010000327.1:0-4642 GCA_045602865.1 Acutalibacteraceae bacterium | reverse complement strand
GCGATATGGTAAGCCATACAATTTTCCAGTGTCCCACAAAGATGGGTAAGGGTATTCTTGTTTCTCCTACTGTTGACGGCAATCTCCTTATCGGACCTACTGCAGAGGATATTGAGGATAAATTTGATAAGTCCACGACAGCTAACGGATTTAAGACTATAAAGACCTTCTCCGTAAAGAGCTGTCCCGCAGTTTCCGTAAGAAATGCAATTACGTCATTCACGGGTCTTCGTGCTCATCCCGTTAACGATGACTTTATTCTCGGACCCAGTAAGGTAAATCCTCAGTTTATTCATGCTTCCGGTATTGAATCTCCCGGACTTACCTCTGCTCCCGCTATTGCTGAATATCTTGTTGATATTATTAAGAATTCTATGGGTGATGTTACGGTAAACGAAAGCTTCAACGGCACAAGAGAAGACGTCTTCCGTTTCAGACACGCAACAGATGAAGAAAGAGCAGAAGCTATTGCAAAGAATCCTGCTTACGGCAGAATCGTATGCAGATGCGAAACAATCACAGAGGGCGAAATTATCGATGCAATAAAGGCTCCTGCAGGCGCAAGAGACGTTGACGGTGTAAAGAGACGCACAAGAGCCGGTATGGGACGCTGTCAGGGCGGCTTCTGCGGTTCAAAGGTCGTTGAAATTCTTGCTCGTGAGCTCGGTACCGAAATCAACGAAATAACAAAATTCGGTGCAGGCTCAAATATTCTTTTTGATAAAACTAAGTAAGGAGGTCTAAGTCATGTTGAATTATGATCTTGTAGTTGTGGGCGGCGGTCCTGCAGGCATGGCTGCAGCCCTTAAGGCACGTGAGTGTGGTATAGAAAGTATAATTGTGCTCGAAAGAGCAGAAACTCTCGGCGGTATTCTTGTGCAGTGTATTCACACGGGCTTCGGTCTTCACTATTTCGGTGAAGAGCTTTCAGGCCCCGAATATGCTGCAAAGTTTATTGAGCAGATTGAAAAGACGGATATTGTTGTAAAGACCGATACGATGGTTCTTGATATTGACGGTAATAATCTTGTTACTGCAGTAAACAAGGCTGACGGTCTTCTTAAGATTCAGGCTAAGGCTATTGTCCTTGCAATGGGCTGCCGTGAAAGACCCAGAGGAGCACTTGAAATTGCAGGTACAAGAGCCTCCGGTATTATGACTGCAGGTACTGCTCAGAAGTACGTTAATCTTGACGGTTATATGCCCGGTAAAAAGGTTGTTATATTAGGCTCAGGTGATATCGGTCTTATAATGGCAAGAAGAATGACTCTTGAGGGTGCAGAGGTTAAGGTTGTATGTGAGCTTATGCCTTATTCAGGCGGTCTTACAAGAAATATTGTTCAGTGTCTTGATGATTTCGGCATTCCGCTCCGACTCAGCTGCACAGTTATCGGTACTCACGGTAAGGACAGACTTGAGGGTGTTACTATTGCCAATGTTGATGAAAAGGGCAAACCCATTCCCGGTACTGAGGAATATATTGTGTGTGACACGCTTCTTCTTTCTGTTGGTCTTATTCCCGAAAATGAGCTTTCAAAGGATGTAGGTGTGGAGCTTGACACAGTCACAAACGGTCCTGTTGTAGATGAATACAGACAAACCCTTAAGCCCGGTATATTTGCTTGCGGTAATGTTTTGCAGGTTCACGATCTTGTTGACTATGTTACCGAGGAAAGCCAGATTGCAGGTAAGGGTGCGGCAGATTACATTTTCGGTAAGAAAAAAGGCGGTACATTTATCAATACAAAGGGTATTGACGGTGTAAGATATATTGTTCCTCAGAGAGTTAATATTGAGGGTGAAGAAAATCTTAAGCTTTATTTCCGTGTAGGTCAGGTTTATAAGGGGGCAAAGGTCGTTGTTGAATGTGACGGCAAGGTGCTCTCCTCAAAGAAAAAGGTTAAGCTTGCTCCCGGTGAAATGGAAAATGTGGTTATTACCACAGAAATGCTTAAGGATATGAACAAGGACAGCGAAATCGTTGTTCGTGTGGAAGAATAAGGAGGGGCTTGAAATGAAGAAAAATCTTATTTGCGTATCCTGCCCCCTGGGTTGTCCTATTGAGGCAGAAGTAGAAAACGGTCAGGTTGTTTCCGTTAAGGGAAACACCTGCAAAAGAGGTGAGGCTTATGCTAAAACGGAGATTACAAATCCCGTAAGAAGCCTTACCACAAGTGTTAAGGTTGAGGGTGGTGTACACCCTGTTGTGCCTGTTAAGTCATCGGCTCCTGTTCCAAAGGATAAGATGTTTGATTGTATGAAGGAAATCAATTCCGTAACAATCAAAGCTCCCGTAAGCATCGGGGATGTGGTTATTGAAAATATCTGCGGTCTCGGTGTGGATATTGTAGCTACCAACTGGGAGTACGAGAAATAAATTTATAAGTTGAAAGGTATTTTATAGATGAAGCCTTATGAAATTGCTGCGGAGGTAAAGCCCTCCGAAAGACAGCTTAACTGGCAGAAAACGGAATTTTACGGATTTATAAATTTCGGTCTTGCCACAGTTGTAAACAGAGAGTGGACAGACGGAAATGTTAATCCGTTGAATTTCAATCCTGAGGAATTTGATGCAGCAGAATGGGTACAGTTCTTCAAAAATGCAGGCTTTAAGGGTATGGTTCTTAATGTAAAGCATCACGACGGCTTCTGTCTGTGGTGCTCTGAGCATACCAATTATTCCGTAGCTGCTGCCACTGAGTGGGATGTGGAAAACAGAGATATTGTTGAGCTTCTCAGTAACGAGTGCAGAGAGCAGGGACTTAAATTCGGTATTGCCATTTCTCCCCTTGACAGAAATTCAAAGCTTTACGGAACCGGTGAAGCCTACAACACATATTTTAAAAGACTTCTCAGAGAGGTTCTTACCAGATACGGTGAGATGTTTTATGTCCGTTTTGACGGTGCTGCAGAGCCTGACAAAAGCGGAAACGTTCAGGAATATGACTGGGAGGGCTATTACGAGGTAGTTCGTGAATGTCAGCCCGGTGCGGTAATTGCTCTTGTAGGTCCTGATGTAAGATGGTACGGAAACGAATGGGGCGTAATCCGCGATAACGAGTGGAGTGTTGTTCCCGAAAAGTACAGCATCTACAATGCTATTGACAGAAGCAGAGCAGAGAAGAAGAAAAAGAGAAACAAGGAAGAAAAATTCGACCTTGATATCGGCTCCAGAAAAGCAATAAAGAAGGAGTCGGAGTTTATATGGTATCCTTGTGAGGTCTCACTTTCCATAAGAGACAGATGGTTCTATCACAAGGAGGATGAATACACAGCAAAAACCAAGGACAAGCTTCAGAAAATATATGGTAAGTCCGTTGGTGCCAACTGCGCATTTATGCTTGGCGTTCCGCCTATGAAAAACGGCAAGTTTGCGGAAATGGACTATCAGATTCTTATGGCATTCGGTCACGATCTGAGAAGAATGTTCAATTACAAGGTATCACAGATAGGTACGGCTTCAGCTTCCTCGGAGCTTTCTGCGGAATATGGTGCTGCAAACCTTCTTGATGCTGATGAGAGCAAGGTATGGAGACCGGCCGTGGGCGATAAAGAGCCCGAAATTATAATCACGCTTTCTCAGAAGGATATGTTTGATAAATTGGTGATTATGGAAAATATTGCAAACGGTCAGCATATTGAAGAATATGAGCTTTATATTGATGACGGAAGCGGTAAATTCAAGAAAATTGACAAGGGCGGCATAGTAGGCTACAAGCGTATACATAAGATTGCTCCTACAGAGGTGTTGAGAGTTAAGCTCAAAATCACTTCATACAGAGGTCAGCTTGAGCTTCAGTCCGTTACCATGTATTAAACAATGAAAATCGGTATATACGGAGGAAGCTTTGATCCGCCTCACAAGGGCCACAGGCTTCTGGCAGAAAATCTTGCAGAGTATTGCGGTGCAGACAAGGTGCTTATAATTCCTACTGCAGTTTCACCCTTTAAAAGCTCTGTTTCGGCTTCTTCTGAGGAAAGACTTGAAATGTGTCGGCTCAATTTTGATTCTTCGCTTTATACAGTGCTTGATATTGAAATTTCAAGAGGCGGCAAAAGCTACACTATTGACACTGTCAGGCAAATAAAAGAAATGTATCCCGATGATGAGCTTTATCTGTTTATGGGTGAGGATATGCTTCTTTCCTTTGACAGATGGTACAGATATAAGGATATAATATCCTTGTGCAAGATAGTTTGCGGATGCCGTACCCGAGACAGAGCAAGGCTTGATGAAATGAAGGCTTTTGCAGAAAAAAGTCTTTCAGAGTACAAGGAAAATGTTTTGATATGCAATGCACAGCCCTTTGAAGTCAGCTCAACTGATATCAGGACTTCTGTTGACAAGGCAGAGGAGCTTCTTCAGAAGGATGTCTACCGCTTTATTAAATCGAGGGGGTTGTATGATGAACAGAAATGAGGAGTTCAAGTCCATCCTTAAGGAGCGACTTACCGAGAAAAGGTACATACATTCTGTCAATGTAGCAGATGCAGCCGTAGCTCTGGCGGAGAGATACGGAGCAGATGCAGAGAAGGCATATACAACAGGGCTCATTCACGACTGTTGTAAGGATATGCCCCCTGCATTACAGCTTCAGTATATGTTGGAAAACGGTGTGGTGCTGAGTGATTATGAGCTAAG
>JAZSCI010000326.1:0-3259 GCA_045602865.1 Acutalibacteraceae bacterium | reverse complement strand
TAAGTATTGATTAGCTGTCAGCTGCCGGCTACCAGCCGCCGGCGATTAGCAAATAGCAAGTAGCAAATAGCTTTTTATTTTGGTAGAACCATCGTAGGGAACGGGCATTGTCCGTTCCGCAAGGCATTCCACCAAGTAAATTCAGAACAACCGTAGGGAACGGGCATTGTCCGTTCCGCAAGGTTTCGAATTGAATATATTGAAAAAATGACCACAGAACAGAAAATAAAATTTCTGTTCTGTGGTTTTTGTTTGTGAGCCGTTTTTAACCAGGGAAAAAAAGATGCTTTAAGGGAAAAAGCAGGTTGGTGCTTTACATAGTATTTCAGGTGGTGTATAGTGGAATCAAAGAAAAAAACAGCAAAGGAGCATTAATATGATAGAAAAAGATTTTGAAATAAGCGGCAATATTTTAATTAGCTACCAAGGAAATGGCGGCGCCGTTGTTATCCCTGAAGGTATAGAAATAATAGGGGATTATGCATTTAAGTGCAAAGATATGATTACATCAGTTGTAATTCCTGAAAGTGTGAAATATATAGCTAAGGGAGCCTTTAATTATTGTATGAAGCTTTCACAGATCAACATTCCCCGTAGTGTGGTGCGCATAGATGATTGTGCCTTCTGCAATTGTGTAGGGCTTAAAAATATTGTTATTCCTTGCAGTATCAAGGGAATGGGAAACTTAGTTTTTTGTGATTGCTCAGAACTTGAAAAAGTAAGTTTTGAAGAGGGTGTCACAGTTATCGGCGACAGAGCCTTTGTAAATTGTATGGCACTTCGCGAGGTTGATATTCCCGACAGTGTAGAAAGAATCGGTTCTCAGGCTTTCGCATGTTGTTCAAATATTAAAGAAATTACAATTCCTAAGGGAATAAATTCGATAGATACCTATGCTTTCCTGAACTGCAAAAGTTTTGAGAGTATCAATGTAAATGAAGATAATATCGTGTATTCTTCCATAGATGGTGTTTTGTACAGTAAGGATAAGAAATGCTTGGTTATGTGTCCTCAGGCCAGAAAAAAGCCTGTAACCATTCCTGAAAGTGTCGAGTATATATACGAAGAAGCCTTCAAGAACTGTACTTGTCAGATATCTGTATCGGCAGCTTCTTTGTATTCTTCCATAAGCAAAACAGTGGAAAGCTACGAAAGTCTTATGTCATATTAATGTGTTTTGTAGTTATGAATACGGAGCTTTAGATAGTAAGAGCAACCAATAATTTTGTTTTCAATTTGTTATACATATAGAAAGGAGAATCTTTTATGGGAAAAATCGGGAGAGTAATTGCAGTATTGATGGTAGCGCTTTTTTGTGTATCGATTGTTCCGATACAGGGAATAGGCATCCGTGCCGAGGCAGCTGTAGCGGAATCCGGTGTGTGCGGAGAAAATGTTACTTGGGAGCTGACAAACGATGGTACGCTGAAAATAAGCGGAAAAGGGGATATGGATTCATATGCCGAAGCAGCTGTTGGCGGATATATGGGGAATTTCAGCAACGGCGAGGATCATCCCTGGTACAATTACAGATCAAAAATAAAAAAGATTGTCATTTCATCCGGCGTGACCTCGGTTGGTGCCTATGCATTTTTTGATTGCTTTAATTGCACCTCGTTGGTAATAAAAAACGGTGTGAAAACAATCGGGGAAGGGGCATTTGCATATTTGCCTATTTCTTCCTTATCACTTCCGGAAAGTGTAACAACCATAGGGAAGTATGCGTTTTATAGCTGCAGCGCACTTCAGAAGGTAACATTTTCGGATAATGTAACTGTGCTTGATTGCGGTGTATTTCAATACTGTGATAATCTTAATGCGCCTGTTTTGCCGAAAAAATTGACTAAAATAAATAGTTCTGCTTTTTACGGATGTAGCTTTGATGAAATAGTTATTCCTTCAACTGTTGCGTATATAGGTTTTAATTTTGCTTATGTAAACACGATTCGGTTTCTTGGTGCAGTTCCTTCTTTCGACCATTCCGAACCGCCTTTTACAATCCTAAATGCTGATTATTGTTATTGTCAGCCGAAGTATTATGAAGAGTATAAGGCTGTATTTGAAAAGTGGAGAGCTCAATGTACTCTTTCTGATGGCTCTATATGTGCAAAAATAGACAGAAAATCTGTAACGCTAAGCCCGGCTGAGCCTATGTGTCAGTTAGCAGTTTCAGAAGAAACAGGAAGTGTTTCATCCTTTAAGAAAAAATGGTGGGTACAAAAATCCGAAGTAGCATCTGTTAATCAGATGGGTGTGGTTACTGCATCAGGTCACGGTGAAACTATGTTGTATGCGGAAATAACCGCAGGCGGTTATCACTCTATGGCAAGCTGTAAAATATATACTAAGAGAAACGATCTAATGGTTTCGCTCCTTCCCGAAAAAATTAAAGCTGATTTTCCGGTAACCTGCGGCACATCTTCTGTTCCCTACGGTGAGGTTGATGCTTGCGCTTATCAACCCGGAAAGTTAGCGGAAACAAATACCAATAATACATATTATAAGCAGCTGCTTACTCTGACAAAAGGCTTAATAGCAGATTGTTCAAATGATGAACAAAAGGCGAGAGCAATATGGAAATGGGTGAGTGAAAATATTGAATACGGTGGAGCAATAGGTATCGGTAACCATGCAAGTCAGGTGTATTCAGTATATCTGGAACGCAAAGCTCACTGTGAAGGCTTCGCAAAGCTTACGGGCTTTATGTTGTATCTTGCCGATATTCCTTCATGTCTTGTAGCAGGCGGAGCTCATATGTGGAATATAGCCCTTCTTGACGGAAAATGGACAATGATAGATTCTACCAACGGAGAGTTTGATGCCGATTATAATGATTGTGATACAATCGAATGGATCGGCTTCGGAGAGGATGATTTCTGCTTCGTTATTGATAGCACAGAAGGTGTAAAGCTTGCAGGTGCAGGAAATCACTATATTGAAGAAGAGCGGACAGGATACACCTCTTTAAAGGTACCGGGCTATGTTGATATTATTTTCGGAAATGCTTTTTTTGGTTGCAAAAACCTGAAAAAAATATATCTGCCCAAAAGCATAAAAAAAATCAGTATAGATGCGTTTGATTCTTGTGGTAGCCTTACCAAGGTTTATTATGATGGCAGTGAGAAGCAGTGGAACAAAATACAGATTGAAAAGGGTAATGATAACTTAACAGAAGCTAAAATATTCTTCGATCCTGCTACAGTTAAGCCGGAGCTTACTCACTCCTGCATAGCATCCAGCGGAAAAATTAAACTGGAAT
>JAZSCI010000325.1:0-8441 GCA_045602865.1 Acutalibacteraceae bacterium | reverse complement strand
AATGGGTTTGAAGAAGAATTTTCAAATTCAATACCACACCATGCAGCAAGGTCTGTAATATATACATTGGTAAGGCTGTCGCAATCCGAGAAAGCAGAAGAACCGATACTTGTTACACTGTCGGGGATAGTGATGGAGGTAAGGCTTTCGCACCGCGAGAAAGCAGAATCACCTATACTTGTGACACTGTCAGGAATAGTGACTGATGCAAGGCTTGTGCACCAATAGAAAGCATAATCACCTATACTTGTTACACTGTCAGGAACAGTGACTGATGTAAGGCTTGTGCACCAAGAAAAAGCCTTCTCTCCTATACTTGTTACACTGTCAGGAATTGTGATTGAGGTAAGGCTTTCACAACTAAAGAAAGCAGAATCACCTATACTTGTCACACCCTCAGGAATAACAACATCTCCGCCTGCGCCTGTGTATTTTGTAAGCACGCCGTTTTCTATAACAAAATCATTGTTTGCCATACTGCATTACTCCTTTAATAGAGATTTATTAATTACAATATACACTAAATGTTATTTTTTGTAAGTAAACAAAGTTTCTTTTCCCTAAGATAAACGATTTTTCCTGTATATATGATGTATAACCATGACAACCAAAAACTAAGAAGGCCCAACTAAAAATCGAGCCTTCCCATTAAAGCGGAAATCATATTTGGATTGACACATCACCGTTTTTAGCTACCGTAAATTTAGGCTTGCGGAGATGATTTTCAATAAATGAATTTTTTTCTCTGTCGGTCATTGAAATCCACGAGGAATACAGACAATTATCCATAATTTTATACAGATTCAGAGGCTCTGCCACCTCGCCTGCAAGGATGGAGTCAATAACCTGCTGCATTTCGTTTATGAGGGTTTCTGTTTTTACCTCATAGGTAGCATCAATGCAGAAATCATCTATAAAGCAGAAATAGATGTCATTCTCAAGAAGTGTGTCTACAATAGCCGAGCCTGTTTTGTCCTTTTCCAGCATCAGCAGGAATTTTGCGGAGGGTAAGCCCTTTACAAGAGGCCAGTAGTCACTGTCGGAGGAAACGAGAATAACTGCATCGGCGTGGTTGGTAAGCACCTCCGTGGCAGTGCTTACGGTAAGTGTCAGGTCAACCTGGGATTTGTTTTCATTAAGCCGCTGAACAATAATATGCTCAGGGATTGTGTTCGGATTCAGTATTTTACCCAGAGATTTGTTGTAGAAGGTTTCCCATTGTGAGGTGGTATGCTCACTGTCAAACAAAAGCACCTTGCTTATTTTGTCAAGCTGACTTTTGGGAAGACTGCTGAAGGCTGCCGCAAGCTTTACGGGCTCGGAGTTTTCGCAGTCAACTACAATTATACAGTTAGTGCAGTCTGATAACAGATTGTCAAGGCTTCTCAGGGTACGGTTACCCACATCCCTTACGAATGAGAGGTTTTCAAAAATATCACCGTTTGCCTCGTATATTAATTTCAATAGCTTTTCATCTGCATACAGTATGTTTCCCTGAGCCTTCTGCAAAATGGAAACTGCATCCCAGTTTATCCAGCATTGATAGGGGTATCTGTTTCTGTCACTGTTGTACTGTGCCCCGGCATAGGCAACACCCTCGGGCTTGAGTCCGTTGGGCATTATAAACAAAGCTCTTATGTATTTCCAGTTTACCCAATCAGGGAAAAGGTTGGCTACGGTGTCAATTCTGTTCTGGAATTCCTGATTGATTTTAATTATATAGCTTGTAGCATCAGGCTTATTTAAAAATATATCTACATTGTCCTTGTAAAGCTCCTGATGAAGCTCGGTAGGAATGAACTCGGGTATTCTGCCGATGTTTTTACCCTCATTGAAAAATGCCTTGTTTATAGGCACAAAGTATTTTTCAAAAGCATTTCTCAGGTGGCTCAGATTACGGATTATACGGGCTTCCTTGTTCTTTTCTAATTCTTCATATATTTCAGGCAGGGGCGGAAAGGCGGGATTTTCAAATATTTCTTTTTTTACGCCTATCAGGTATGCCACCGTTGAAACAATTTTGTATGTGGGATTGAGTATTTCCTTCAGAGCCTCTCTGTGCTCCTTCTTCTCAGCAAGCAGTCTTTCCTCCTCGGTCATTTCCTCGGAATCAATAAGGTCGGACAGGTCTTCAAAGCTTTTAAAAATTTTAGTGTTTTCTTGATTTTTCATATATTTCTCCTTTAAAAATATTGTAACTGTGAATATTTTATTATATTTCACAAAAATTTTTATATAACAAAAATGTTTTGCTTCACTCGACTCCTACGCCGGTAGCATTCAGGCGTCGTGAGATCAGCTCATCTGCAAGTGTATGTATTTCAGCATTCCAACGGTAGTCGTTTATGTCCCATATATTGTCCCAATCATCTGTGGTGCCGGCATAAAAAACTCTTTTTAAGCCTGTGCCGGTAAAACACATATAACCAAAAGCCTCTACGCTGGTAGGGATTGTTATGGTTTCAAGCTCCTTACATTCATAAAAGGCTCCGTTGCCGATTCTTTTTAATCCGTCAGGAAGCTCAATTGATTTAAGCTTTTGGCAATCATCAAAAATTCCGGTAGGGAGCCGGTGAAGATTTTTGGAGAGCTTGACCGATTCAAGACCTTTACAGCCTTGAAAAGCAGATTCTCCGATAATCGTTACACTATCGGGAATTATGAGTGTAGTAAGGTCCATACACCCGTGGAAGGCAAAGCAACCGATAATTTCCACACTATCAGGAATTTTCAGGGAAGAAAGATTCATACAAAATTCAAAAGCATAGCCACCGATGCCTATTACACTGTCGGGAATTGTTACCGAGGTAAGCTCTGCACAGCAGTTAAAGGCAAAGTTTCCTATGAGATTTACTCCGTCTGGAATAATTACGGATTTAAGAGTATTACAGTTCTCAAAAGCGTGGTCAGCTATTTCCGTTACACCCTCGGGAATAGAAACATTACCGCCTTCACCGGTGTATTTTGTAAGCACACCGTTTTCTATAATGAAATCCTTGGCTGTCATAACATTCGCTCCTTTTTGATTTGGTAATTATATCTTACGTCACCGAAAAAAGAATGTAAATAAGGACTCTTTCTTTTCCCTTTAAAGGTTGTTTTTTCCCTGGGGATAGAGTGGATATACCTTACCCACTCTATGCAAAATGGGTTGTAAACCAAAGCGGTTTACAACCCATTACGTACAATCAATGATTTGTTTTGAAAAGGGGGATTACTCCTCAACCTCTTCCTCATCCCCGCCTTCCATAAGCTCACAGATTACCTGGCTTACAGTTTCCCATTCCCCATCTGTTTCAATATCCGTAAGCTTCAGCTCCTCGCCCTCATATTCAAAAACAGAGGCGAATATGTTGAGGTTTCCGTCCTCGGAGCAGGTGTTGTCCGTGTAAACTACATAGCTTTTTTCTGTTTCGGGATTATCAAACATAAAAAGAGTCTGGCAGGGGACTTCGTTGCCCTCTTCATCCAAAAGTACAAAAAATTCATTTATTTCTGCCATAAGGCACCTCCTGAAAATTTATTCTGCGGAAAATCAATTGCACCAAGGTATAATATCACAAAAAGTGAAAAACTACAATTATTTTTGTGTCGGTATTTCATTTTGCTTTTTCTTTACCATGTCAGTTTTATTGACTTTGAGGGCTGAAAAGTGTATATTAATATTGATATTTATAAGTCGGGGTTTAAAAGCACCCTTGTCAGTATATACATTGGATATGAGACAGCCTCTGAGCTGCTTGAAAATTAATGTATTTACAAGATGCAACCCGACACAGGAGGATAAAATGGAACAGTTTTTTCAACGTTTTAAATTGAATTGGTCCCCCGTTGCTCACAAGGAGCACACCATTACAAGAGGTAATGTGCGAATTACCGTGCTTACACCCTGTATGATTCGTGTTGAAACGCAGAGCAAGGGCAAATTCTGTGATGAGCCTACACAGAGTGTATGGTATCGTGATTTCCAGAAGCCTGAATTCCGCCTTAATGAGTCAAGCGGTACATTGGAAATAAAGACTACAAAGGCTAATTTCCTTTACTCTCTCAAAACAAAGAAAATGGTGAGAATCAAGCTTCGTGACGGCAGAGTAGTTACAAACTACAAGTCGGGTAACCTTAAGGGTACCTGCAGAACACTTGATATTACCGCAGGTCTTCCCATTCTCGGCGATGGTGTTATTTCCAAGGGCGGTGTGGCTATTCTTGATGACAGCGACACTCTTGTGCTTAAGGATGACGGCACGATCCTTCCCCGTAAATACAAGGGTACTGATGAATACTATTTCGCATACGGTAATGATTATATAGGCGCTACTACCGACCTTTACAAGCTTACCGGTCAGGTGCCTCTCATTCCCAGATATGCACTTTCCAACTGGTGGAGCCGATACAAGGCATATACCCAGCAGGAGTATCTGGACCTTATGGACAGATTTAAAAAGGAGCAGATTCCCGTTACAGTTGCTACGGTTGATATGGACTGGCACTGGGTTGACATAAAGGAAAAATTCGGTAAGGACAGCCACAAGGTTTATCTTCACAAGAATCTTATGGAATATGTGTATGATGTGTGGTCAGCAGGCTGGACCGGTTACAGCTTCAATACAGATCTTTTCCCCGATCCCGAGGGCTTCCTCAGAAAGCTCAAGGAGGATAACTATAAGGTTACCTTCAACCTTCACCCATCTCAGGGTGTGCGCTGGTTTGAGGATCAGTACGAGGATATGTGCAAGGCTATGGGACAGGATCCCTCTACTAAAAAGCCCGTTGATTTTGACATTACAAACAGAAAGTTCATAAAGAACTATTTTGAGATTCTTCATCACCCCTTCGAGAAAATGGGTGTGGATTTCTGGTGGATTGACTGGCAGCAGGGTGTGCGCACCGCTGTTCCGGGGCTTGATCCTCTTTGGGCATTGAATCACTATCATTTCTATGACAATGCAAAGAATAATAACAGACCGCTTATCCTTTCCCGATTCGCAGGTGCAGGCAGCCAGAGATATCCTCTGGGCTTCAGCGGTGACACAACACAGACCTGGTCAAGCCTTGATTTCCAGCCCTGCTTTACTGCAACCGCATCTAATATCGGCTATCCCTGGTGGAGCCACGATATCGGCGGTCACTGTATGGGTAAAAAGGATGATGAGCTGTATCTCCGTTGGCTTCAGCTGGGTGTGTTCAGTCCTATTATGAGACTCCACTCAACCAATAACGAATTTATGGGTAAGGAGCCCTGGAATTACAGCGGTCCCGTGGAAAGAATCGCAAAGGCTAACCTTCGCCTTCGCCACAAGCTTCTTCCCTATATCTACACAATGAACTACCGTACACATACAGAGTGCAGAGCTATCTGTGAGCCCATGTATTACGCATATCCCGAAAGAAAGAGCGCATACGAGTGTAAGAATCAGTTCTTCTTCGGTACAGAGCTTATTGTTGCTCCCATAACAGAACACACCTCTGAGGATAACAATATGGCGGGTGTGAATGTGTGGATTCCCGAGGGCAGATTTACAGATATTTTTACCGGCAGAATTTATTGCGGTAAGCAATTTGTTAAAATGTATCGTGATATCGAGTATATTCCCGTACTTGCAAAGGCGGGTGCTATTATTCCTCTCGGTGCAGATGATACCACCAATGACTGCTCCAATCCTGAGTCTCTTGAAATTCTCATTTACAGAGGTAACAATACATTTACTCTCTATGAGGATGATGGCGAGACTCTCTCATACCTTGACGGTGCATACCTGAAAACTCCCTTTACTGTTTCCGAAAACGGATCATCCGTAAGCTTTGAAATCGGCACTCCCGAGGGAGATCTTAGCGTTGTTCCCGAGAAGAGAAGCTACAAGCTTTGCTTCAGAGACATCGTGAATGCTCAGGTAACACTCAAGGTGAACGGTAAAAAGCGTGTTCCGAGAATTGACAAGTGCACAGGCACAATTGATGTTGTTCTCGAAGGAATTTCTGCAGGCGATAAGGTTGAGCTTTCCTTTACAGATTGCGAATATCTTACAAATATGCCTAAAAAGCAAGCCCTTACAGAAACCATCGCAAAATATCAGATGGCAAACGATTACAAGGGAATGATGTTTACAGAATTCCTCAAAAACGAAAAGCCCCTTCCGCCAATGGCAGAGAATTTCACAGGTCCTATTAACGAAATTCTGGCATTGTACAGAGGCTGATAAGGGAATATTTAAAACAAAAACAAGAAATCATAACCGCCGGGTGGTGGTTATGATTTTTTTGTAGGGTTCTTTTAAGCATCATCGGAAAATGTAAAATATTATAAATATTGCGGATTTTATTAAAGCTTTTGACAAATTATCGGTAGAATGGTAGTATATAGTATTCTTATATAAATGAAAGTGAAAGATAAATAAATGAAAAAAAGAAAAACTATATTAAGCTTATCTGTGTCGGCAATGTTTCTTGCTCTTGCATTTGTAATGCCCTTTCTTACAGGGCAGATTCCGCAGATAGGAGCAATGCTCTGTCCTATGCACATTCCGGTAATCCTTTGCGGATATATCTGCGGAGCGCCCTGGGGACTTCTTGTAGGTGCAGTTGCACCCCTCTTGCGCTCCGTTATATTGGGCGCACCCGTGCTTTTTCCGAAAGCCTTTGCAATGGCTTTTGAGCTTGCGGTATATGGCTTTATGTCGGGACTTTTGTACAAGGCTTTACCGAAAAAGAAGCTGAATATATATGTGTCTCTGGTACTGTCAATGATTGCAGGTCGTATTGTATGGGGTGTAGTGCAGTTTTTCTGCGCAGGGCTCGATTCAACGGCATTCGGCTTATCAGCATTCCTTTCGGGTGCAGTTATCAATGCCTTGCCCGGTATAGTTATTCAGTTGATTCTTATACCCGTTATCATTATCTTTGCAGAAAAATACAATGTTGATAAGAGGTTGTAATGGATAAAAAAGCGGTTATTGATTTTTTTGATCTTCGTGCAGCTTCCTGGGATGAAAAAGCTGTGCTTGATAGCAGAATTGTAAATGAAATTCTGGATTTTGCAGGAATAGGCGAGGGCTGTAAGGTGTTGGATGTAGCAACGGGCACGGGGATACTTATTCCATATTATCTGAGCCGTAAGGTTTCGGAATGCGTTGGTGTAGACATTTCTCCTAAAATGACAGAAGAAGCAAAAAATAAATTCAAAGATATTCCAAATGTGAAAATTCTCTGTGCTGATGCAGAGGAGAGCCAATTGGGTGAGGAGTTTGATTGCATAGTAATACACAATGCATTTCCTCATTTTGTAAACCCTCGCAGACTCTTTGAAAATCTGGGTAGGCATCTCAAGAAGGGCGGCAGAATCACGGTTGCCCATTCAATGAGCAGAGCTGCTCTTGTGAAGCACCATTCGGGTGTGCCCGAAAGTGTTTCCTCGGTTCTTCCTGAAGCACGGGAGCTGAAGGCTCTTATGGATGAATTTTTTCTGACAGATATTGCAGTTTCGGATAATGAAAAATACGTGGTCTCAGGATTGAAATAAATCTTGAATAGTGTACAAAACCTTTGCGGAAGCTGCATCAGCGAAAATAGCATAGGGAAAAGAGCCTCAAAATATTGACAGTAAGATTAATATGTGTTAAAATTCTCTTTGGCTTAAAGTCAATATGCGGGGATGGCGGAACTGGCAGACGCGTATGATTCAGGTAACCTATTCTAAGTGCAAGGTCTTGAAAGCTGTCAAATTCAGTGATAAAATAGTGATTAAAATCACACTAAAAAAGTTAATATGCGGGTATGGTGAAACTGGCAAACACGTATGGTTCAGGTCCATATGTCGAGAGACTTGCAGGTTCAAGTCCTGTTACCCGCACCATAAAAACACGATAGTTTTTAATACAAAACTGTCGTGTTTTTTATCAAAGTAGAAATTTTCATAATTTTATGATATAACTTATTAAATAAACTTAAATTTGCTAAAATGATAACTATCAATTAAGGTGGTATAAGGATGGTTTACAAAGAATTTATTGAATATTTTAAGCAACAGGAAGAAAAGCCAAAGAATACAAATAGATTCATTAAACAATATCAACAACTTAATAGTGGGAAAGGTACATACCTACATGAGGCAATTCTTTGTGGGAAAATGATTTACAAATGTGAAGGTGAACCTAATCAAAAATGGCATTTATTGACCGCATGGTATCAAAACAGAGAAGAAACAATAGCAGAAAAAAGCGTAACTGAATGGTGTGGATTACAGTGTCCAGAACTACTTCTTTGGATTGCAGAAGTCTCTGGACAAAAGGAAAAAGTTAAGGATATTGTAAATGTTATTTTAGAAGATAATGATAATGTATATGAAGCAAATGATAGAAATGCTAGAATAAAAATGGTGAAACTCATAAAATCAAAAATCGAATGGACAGATATAGTAGATTTTATTGAAAAAAGTAAAGCAATTG
>JAZSCI010000324.1:0-8214 GCA_045602865.1 Acutalibacteraceae bacterium | reverse complement strand
TCATATACGGGAGTGCATAAACCTCATCAAGCTCCTCTGTTTCAAGAGGGGGCATAGGCGGATTCTGCACAAGCATTTTGTCCCCGTAATACTCTACAAGGGCCTTTCCGTAAATACTGTCCTGATTGCGGTACTGAACCGCAAAGGCGCGGGCATAGTATTCCTTGTCTGTTGAAAGGCTTTTAAAATCCCATTCTCCTGCGCAATCATAGTGGATTTTGTCACCCTTGTTGCCAAGCCATACAGTTCCGCGTACATCACGGATTTTTGAAATCGGCACACCCTTGTCGAGAAGAGCTGCGATTTTTCTTATAATGTTTTCTCCCATACCGTAGGTGAGAATATCCGCACCCGAGGAAAGGAGTATGCTTTCTCTTACCTCATCATCCCAGTAGTCATAGTGGGCGAAGCGCCTGAGAGAAGCCTCAAGTCCGCCGATTATAATAGCTGTGTCGGGATAAGCTTGTCTGATAAGTCGGCAGTAAACATCTGTGGCTCTGTCGGGGCGCAATCCCGTTTTTCCGCCGGGAGAGTAGTAGTCATAATTTCTTTTTCTCTTGGCTACGGAATAGTGGGCAACCATAGAGTCAATATTTCCTGCGGAAACAAGAAAGCCCAGTCTTGGCTTTCCGAATTGGGTAAAATCCACGGTGTCCCTGAAGGAGGGCTGAGCCAGAAAGGCAACATTGAAGCCCATTGCTTCAAGAACACGGGTTATAATTGAAGCGCCAAATGAGGGATGATCCACATAGGCATCCCCGCAAACATATATAAAGTCAACCTCTGCCCATCCTCTTTCCTTTACCTGGGCAGCATTGACCGGTAAAAAATCCTTACCAAGCATTTTATCACCTCAAAGGGATTGTAAAAATTCTTTGTATCTTTAATTGTCCGAAAGATTTTCTAACAACAGGGGAAGCTCTGCAACTGTGTCAACCTGCAACGGACATTTTTCTATTTCGGGAAAAATCCAATTCCCCGTTGTTCTTACCCACACGGGCACACACCCTGCATTCCGTGAGCCGTCTACATCAAATTTAGGGTGGTCGCCTACATACATCATTTCCTCGGGCTTTACACCTAATTTTTCAGCCATAAGAAGGAAAATTCTTGTGTCGGGCTTCGGAAAAGGAGTTTCGCCGCCAATAAGAATTTCCTCAAAGTAATCACGGAAGCCTAAAAGATCAAGCTTGCAATCCTGCGTACGGGCAAAGCCGTTTGTTATAATTCCCAATTTGTACCCCTTGTCCTGCAAGGCCTTGAGAGTGGGCTCTGTGAAATCATATTTTACCGCAATTTTCCTGAAATATGAAAGTATTACCTCTGTGTATGAGTCATAGTCAGGAATTACCTTGAAAATATTTTTATCACATAAATGGGCGTGAATTTGTTTCCAACCGTTGTGGACATACTGCTTGTCCGCATAGCAAAGCTCATCTGCAATAAACTCATCCGTAATGCCCTCGTTTATGTAAAAATGGTCTTTTAAAAAGGGCACAATCTGTCGGATTGTAGCATATCTGTCAAACAATGTGTGGTCAAGGTCAAAAACTATGGCTTTAATCAATTTCATCACCCCAAAACAAGTAAAAATCCGAAAAACAAAGATATTTATCCATTATAGTCGTATTTTATCACAAAATAGGCACTTTTTCAATAAATAAAAGGGCAGAAACGGACTTGTTATTATAGAAAAATAAAAAAGACACCGGAAGCAAAAGCCTTCGCCTCCGATATCTTTTGAATAGTTTTTTCTGAATTAATTAAAAAGGAATTCCTTGAAGGTTTTTATGTAATTTTTCGCTCTTACGGCATTTGTGCTTTCGGCAAAGATTCTGAGAAGAGGCTCTGTGCCTGAGAAACGGCAGATTACAAAGCCATCCTCAAAATACACCTTACATCCATCCTCATAGTTGACCTTTACAATCTCATCCTCAAATACGGGGAGGCGTTTGTGGACCATAAGGGTTTTCAGCACCTCATCCTTAACCTCGGGAGCAAAGCTCATATCATCCTCTACCATAACGAAATCTCCGAATTCCTTGTGAAGAGAGTCAATCATTTCCGAAGGAGAGAGTCCTGTTACACTTACCATTTCTGCGAAAAGTGAGGCGGCATATACGGAATCCTTGCCGTGAATGTGCCCTCTTACGGTGAGACCGCCCGAGGATTCACCGCCCAGCACCGCATCAACCTCATCGAGCTTTGAGGAAATGTATTTGAAGCCTACGGGCACTTCATAGCACTTTTCGCCAAAGCTTTCCGCTATTTTGTCAAGAAGGTGAGTGGTGGCAATATTTCGTACAACGGGACCGGTCCAGCCCTTGTATTTAACAAGATAATAATAGAGAAGGCAAAGGGTTTCGTTGGCATTTATATATCTTCCGTTAGAGTCAATAACACCCAGTCTGTCGCCGTCACCATCCATAGCGATACCTAAATCATAGCCGCCTGTAAGAACGGCGTTTTTCAGGGGGGCAAGTCGCTTTTCTGAGGGTGCAGGCATAAGTCCGCCGAAGTATGCATCCTTGTTGATGTTCATTGTATCAATGGTGCATCTTGCCGTGTGGAAAATTACAAGGAGGGGATATGTACCTGAGCCGTGCATTGAGTCGAAGCATACACGAAGACCTCTTTTCCTCAGAGCCTTCATATCCAGAAGATCGATAATGTCATCAAGGAAATCATTGAAGGGGTTGTCAATATAGCAAACAAGTTCCTTTTCTGTTGCTGCATCAAAATCAAGGCGATTGATTTCTGTTACTCCTTCAATAAGCTCCTCAAGTCGCAGTGTTGTCTCTACGGGAGCATCTCTGCCCTCCTCGACAAAAAGCTTGATGCCGTTATATGAGGAGGGGTTGTGACTGGCGGTAATTTCAATACCGAAATGAAGCTCACGGGATTTGACTGTATGCATTACAAGAGGTGTGGGGGCAGAACGCTCCATAAAGAGAACCTGAATGCCGTTTCCTGCAAGTATCTCCGCAACCCATTTTGCGGCAGTTTCGGAAAGGAATCTTCTGTCGTATCCGATAATTACGGGCTTGTCTGTTTTTCCTTGCTCCTTCATAAGAAGATAAATTCCCTGTGTAGCTCTTCTTATATTACAGGCGGTGAAATCCTCACCGATAATGGCACGCCAGCCGCCTGTTCCGAATTTGATTGTACTCATAATGTCACCTCTGACAAGTGGATTTTTTTACGAACACATTATACACCATTGTTTTTTATAAATCTATATTTTTTTGTAGGATTTTGTGCTTTTTTTGCAGGATTTACAAAAGCTGTGTGAATAATATGCCGGATATTACACCTGCTGTGAAAAGTGACAGAAAAATTAACCCTTTGCGAAGCCTCTCCTTACCTCCGTAGCGCCTTACTATAGGCGGCAGACCTGCACTGTCAAGCTCCTTTTTTGCTCTTTTCTGCAGTCGCCCCTCGGATAAGCCCGAGTATTCGGGCTTTACGAAAAAAATTGCCTTTTCGAAATAACTGTTTTCTGTCTGTGCTACTTCAAGCACCTGCTTGTTGACTCCCTTAATCATTTTTTACCACCTCTGCCGTATTTTTCTTGTCTTTTTCCTTCTGAATGAGTTTTGCCGTATTATGTTGTGAGCTTTGGCAGTTTTTTATTCAGTAAAAAGGTTGAAAATCAGTTTATTTTTCTCTTTTTACAGAAAATCCGATGTGTTCAAAAGCAAAAATCTCAACCGGCCTTTACGATTCACGGATTTTTTTTAAAAAAATCTTTGGAAGCTTTGTGTAAGCTTTATACAATGTCAAAAAAATATCATTCTTGCCCGTTGCTGAGGGTGTTTGTCGAAAATGACAATAACAAAATTATACAAATTGTATAATAGACATAAGCGTTTAAAATGTTCAAAACTTTGTTCAAATGTCTACAAACCACCGTTCAGACCTATGATAACAATAGGTTTTCGACAAATCGACAAAGTTATTGACATTTTTTTGTTTGGCAATAAATATACTGTTTGTTGTAGCACCTTTACAAATTATACAGAACGGAAAGGTAAAAAATGGCAGACAAATAAATGTTCGTTGTTAATAATTACCAATATAAAAACATAACAAAAATTCTGATTTTTTATGTTAAAAAGGTAGAAAAAAATAAATTTTCGGGTATGGACTTGACAAGAAAATACGGTAAATTGTAATGTAAAAAAGGAAAAATAAAAAAACGGGCTTCGGATAGGCGGTGTGTGTCTGTGAATATAGAAAAAGAGGGCGAAAATCTTGTGCTTACAGGTGTGGAATGTATAAATCTCCCCTTGTCGCTTGATTGCGGTCAGGCTTTCCGTTGGAGGAGTGTCGAGGATGGTGTATGGCACGGAGTTGTTCGTGGTAAGGAGCTGTTTCTCACTCAGGAGGCAGACAGAATTGTTTTTTATAACACCTCTCAGGAGGATTTTGAGGAGCTGTGGCGGGAATATTTCGACCTTGACAGAGATTACGCTTCGCTTATCGCTTCCTATGATGATGAAAAGCTTCGAATAGCCTGCGAAATGTATGAGGGCATACGTATTCTCAAGCAGGATGAATGGGAAGCAATATGCTCCTTTATAATTTCTGCAAACAACAATATTCCCCGTATTAAGGGTATAATAGAAAGACTTTGTGAGAATTTCGGTGAAAAAACGGGAGAAAGCTATTCCTTTCCTGCACCCGAGACTCTTGCGGGGCTTACTCCCGAGGAGCTTTCCTGCATAAGGGCAGGCTTCAGAGCGAAGTATATTATTGATGCGGCGCAGAAGATTTCCTCAGGTGAGGTGGATATTGCCGCTATTAAAGAAATGAGCTTTGAGGATGCAAAGGCGGAGCTTCTGAAAATTAAAGGTGTGGGCGAGAAGGTGGCACAATGCTCCCTTCTTTACGGCTTCGGAAGAATGGAAGCCTTCCCCGTAGATGTGTGGGTGAAGCGTATTGTGGAGGAGCTTTATCCCCAAGGGCTTCCCGCTTGTATAAAGGGTACAGAGGGTATAGCCCAGCAGTATCTTTTCCATTGGAGAAGGAATATATAATACCATAATAAAATAAAAGGCATCGCCCAAAATTGGGTGATGCCTTTTATTGTTTGTTCTGTCAATAATCAGATTTTCATAAGATTCGGAATGCCCTTGATAACTGAGGGGATTGCCTTCACAATCATTACTGTGATACCGCGAACAAGAGGCTTCTTGTCGTTGAGGATATCAAGAAGCTGATCTGCCATCTTGGGACTGAAAATACCGAAGCTCATTGAGATAAGGTTCTTGATGGGAAGCTGGAGGGCAATACCCGAAGCCATGCTTTCCTCACCAACAAGCTTTTTAATGAGGTTTACGATTTTTCCGCCGTTTTTACCAACTCCGGCATCCTCGATTGTGTTTACGAGGGTAAGGTTGGGATATGCCTTGATTTCGCGTGGTGGAAGCTCTCTGCCGAGAACGGCAACAAATTCCTCGTCACCGATATTTGCAATATCAGCAGAGTAGTATCCGGGAGCAGTTGCTCTGTAATCGGGGATAACTGCTTCAACTGTGGATTCCACATTAAGCTCTGCGGAGAGTCTGATATGGCGGCTGGAAGAACCAACATTTATGGTGAATTTGCCTGTCTCAACGTGCCAATCGTGGATATTTACGTTGTAGTAAGCAAATGCACGTTTGTCAAGCTCGATAGAGATTTCTTTTTCTTCGCCTGCCTTAAGGAATACCTTTCTGAAGCCCTTAAGCTCCTGCTTAGGTCTGAAGATTGTGCTTTCGTTGTCTGTAACATATACCTGAGCAACCTCTGCACCATCAACAGAGCCGGTGTTCTTGATTTTGAAGGAAACAGTAACCTTGTCAGTATCCTTGATGGAGTCAGCAGAAAGCTTTATATCGGAATACTCGAAGCTTGTGTATGAAAGACCGAAGCCGAAGGGGAAGAGAACATTCTTCTCTGCGGAGTCATAGTATCTGTAGCCCACATAAACGCTTTCCTTGTATTCAACGGAAGCGGTGTAGCCGGGATAGTAGTTGTAGGAGGGGTTGTCGGAAAGTGAGAGGGGATATGTCTCTGCAAGCTTACCGCTGGGGTTTACATCACCGAAGAGAATGTCTGCTGCAGCATTTCCCGAAGCCTCGCCGCCGAGAACGCAGTTAAGAATACCCTTTGCCTTGTCTGCCCAGGGCATTTCAACAGCTGAACCGCCTGAAAGAGCAACAATAACATTTTCGTTTACTGCACTTACTGCCTCAACAAGCTTTGAGTGAAGTGCAGGGATACCAAGATGACGGCGGTCAAAGCCCTCGGACTCGAATTCCTCTGTAAGACCGATAAAGAGGATAGCGGCATCCTTGCCCTTTGCTGCCTCAACAGCCTCTGCAATAAACTGCTCATCGGAGATTTTGCACTTCTTTGCAGTTGAGTAGCCGGGAGCATAAGTAACCTTTACGCCCTTTGCCTTGATTTCATCAAAAGCACAGTCAACCTTGATAGCATTAACAAGAGATGAGCCTGCACCCTGATAGCGGGGCTTTTTAGCCATTTCGCCGATAACGGCAACATTTGCATCCTTCTTAAGAGGAAGGATGGAGTCATTATTTTTAAGAAGCACCATACACTGAGCTGCGATTTCGCGAGCCTTACGGTGGTGAGCATCCTTATCATAGGAGTAGTCGCCGAGAACCTCCTTTGAACGCATAATAACTGTAAGTACATTGTCAACCATCTTGTCAAGGAATTCCTCGGGGATTCTGCCATCCTTGACTGCCTCAACAATCTGCTGATTGCCTATACCGTTTGATGTGGGCATTTCAAGCTCCTGACCTGCAAGAAGACCTGCAACTCTGTCATTTTCTGCACCCCAGTCGGGAACAATCATACCCTTAAAGCCCCATTCATCACGGAGAACATCTGTGAGAAGCCATTTGTTTTCTGCGCAGTATGTACCGTTAAGGCGGTTGTAGGCATTCATTATTGTCCAGGGCTGAGCCTGTTTAACCGTTTTCTCAAAAGAGGTAAGATAAATTTCTCTTAATGCACGTTCATCAACAACGCTGTCACAGGTCATACGGCGTGTTTCCTGGTTGTTGGCTGCAAAGTGCTTGAGTGATGTGCCGATGCCCTTTGACTGAACACCATTTACAAAAGCAGCTGAAATTTCACCTGCAAGATACGGGTCCTCAGAGAAATACTCAAAGTTTCTTCCGCAAAGAGGAGAACGCTTGATGTTTGTGCCGGGTCCCAGAAGTACGCTTACCTGCTCCTTGAGACACTCCTCACCTAAAAGAACGCCCATTTCGTAAATAAGCTCAGGATCCCAGGAGCAAGCGGTGGTTGCCGCTGTGGGATAGCAAATTGCAGGAACACCCTTAAGGCTTGTTGCCTGCTCCTTATCCATTTTCTCTGCACGTTTTCTGATTCCGTGAGGTCCGTCTGTCCACATTACAACGGGGATTCCCAATCTTTCGAGTCCCGGAGTATGCCAATAGTCAAGACCTGAGCAGAAGCTTGCTTTTTCTTCAAGAGTCATCTGCTTGATAAGTTCTGCGTGTTTCATCTTATACCTCCATCAGCAAAATATCAGGAAAGCTTTCCTTTATACTTGCTCAAATTTATACACATTAATAATACCATACAATAATTACCAATGCAAGAGTAATTATTGTATGGTATAAAAGGGGTTAATTCTTTATTTCCGAAAGGGGATTTACAGAGCTGAGCTCATCATAGGTAACCTTTGTAATTTTTGTACTGTTGAGACAGCAGTCCGTGTTGTTGCTGTGATAGTATGCAATAAGCACATAATCCTCACCCGTAAGGGTAGCGGGGTAGCAGTAGCCGTTGTCAAGGTCATCCTCAAGATAGAAAAGTCTTTCCTTTGTGAAGGCTTTATCCCCCTGTTTTTTAATGGCTATTGTGTATGGAGTCCTGCCCCAGAATTCCTCATCATCACCGCGTATGATGTGCTCGGGCACGGGATTGAAAATTGAAAAGGTCAGCTCCCTGAAATCCCTTACGAGCATGGGTGCGCAGGGGGATGAAAAAAAGAAGTTCGGCTGAGGACTTGTCCAGCTTTCTCCGTTATCGGCAGAAAAGCACTCAAACTGAAAGCCCATTCCGGTGCGGATGTAGCACCATAATGTGCCGTCTGCCATCTGGTAAAGTCCCGGCTCCTGAAAGCCGATACGGTCATTTGCAAATGGCTTTCTGAGAACAGATGGAAGCTCC
>JAZSCI010000323.1:0-15869 GCA_045602865.1 Acutalibacteraceae bacterium | reverse complement strand
CACAGAATCGGTGGCTTTAATGATGTAATGCCATTCATAAAGAGATTGGATGAGATTTTTACAAATCCCGATATTATTCGTGAGTGGTAAATTCGTTCAAGGGATTATAGTCTGTATAATTGTTGTAGTTATAAATATCTTTTCTGTGTGTAGAAAAGATAAATAATAAAGTAAAACAACCCCTTATTTGTCCTTGAAACAGACAATAAAGGGTTGTTCTTCGTTTTATGTGAAATTACCTCGCCTTGAAAAGTTATAGTGTAAAGATATCTTACTCGTTTGCTAAAATTTGATCGTTGTTTTCTATTAAGTATAGATAATAAAAACTACAAATGTTCGTGTTGTATGAAGCTGCATCCAATTGTGCAAATTCTGTGGACATATCTGCAAGCTTGTTTTCCGCCATCATAATCATCTCTTTGTAATAATTATACCACGAATTCTTTAAGTCTTCAATGAAATCGCGCCAAGCGCGATGAAATCCGAGCAAAGCTCGGATGAAATCTGCTTCGCAAATGAAATTAAATCCACCCATCTGCCATCGAGGCGGATTTCATCCCCGCAGGGGATTTCATCATCGAAGATGATTTCACACACCCGACAGGGTGGATTTAGTTGAAAAGAAAACACCTTTTGTCTACCGACAAAAGGTGTTTCTTTTCTGGCGGAGAGCAAGGGATTCGAACCCTCGAAACGGTTATAGCCGTTTACACGATTTCCAATCGTGCTCCTTCGACCGACTCGGACAACTCTCCATGTCTCACAACACCTGAACATTATACCTAATATAAAATAAAAAATCAAGTGTTTATTAAAGATTTATTTCTCTTTTAATGGGGTTTTTATAACTTTTTTATAAGCACAAGGATTTTATGCTTGTGAATATGTTTCAAAAGACCTTTGTTTATTTTGTCAAAAGAGCCTCTGCAATTATGAACTGCAGAGGCTCCTCTTAATTCAGGATTTATCAGTTGAAGAGAGAAAGCTCTTTCTCTTTCTGGTCGTTTTTGTATTTCTCAAGGCGTGCCTTAATTTTATCTGCAGGGTTGAGAAGACCGCTTACAGAGCCATCGTGGTTGAGCTTATCAATGATGAGTGAGCAATACTTACTCATATCAACCTCATAGTACCACTCTCTCTCTAAAAGCTCAGGAGTTCTGTATACAAGGTTGGTGGTGAATACGCCGGTAATAATACCCTTTGCATAAGCATCATCAAATGTCTTGAGACCATTACAGAAAAGACCGAAGCTTGTACATACAAAGATACGGTTTGCCTTGAGCTCCTTGAGCTTTGTAGCAACCTCAATCATTGAGTCACCTGAAGAAATCATATCATCAATGATAAGACAGTCCTTGCCTTCAACATTGTCACCGAGGAATTCGTGAGCAACAATGGGGTGTCTGCCGTCAATAACAACAGAGAAGTCACGGCGCTTGTAGAACATACCAAGGTCAATGCCAAGAACAGTTGAATAATAAATACAACGGCCCATACCGCCTTCATCAGGGGAGATAACCATAAGGTTGTCCTGGTCAATGCGAAGGTCATCAAAGTTCTTTGTAAGAGCCTTTATCATCTGGTATGTGGGAGCAACGTTTTCAAAGCCCTTGAGAGGGATTGCGTTCTGTACACGGGGATCGTGAGCATCAAAGGTGATGATGTTCTCAACGCCCATTGTAAGACAAAGCTCCTGTAATGCATTTGCGCAGTCAAGAGACTCTCTTCTTGAGCGCTTGTGCTGTCTGCCCTCATAGAGCATAGGCATAATAACATTTATTCTTCTTGCTTTACCCTCGATTGCAGAAATAGCTCTCTTAAGGTTAGCGTAGTGGTCATCGGGGGAATAATAAAATTCCTTGTCGTAAATCTTGTACGAAATGCCGTGGTTAAAGCAATCGCAAAGAATGAAGATATCATATCCTCTTACAGTTTCATGGAGGACACATTTACCCTCGCCTGAACCGAATCTTGTAAAGTCGGCATTGATAATGTATGTATCCCTCTGGTAGCCGTTAAATGCGATAGTTGTTTTGTGGGCGCTGTCCCTGTCCTCTCTCCAGGTGGTAAGGTAATTATCAATTTTCTGTGCTAATTCCTCACAACCGGGGGTTGCAATTATTCCCAGAGGACCTACGGGAATTGAGTTGAGTTCACCAAAAGCTTGTGACACGACATCTACCTCCATGTATTTATTATTATAGTAACATTGTACTAATTATTTCGACTATTTTCAAGTAGTGATTACAAATTCTCCCTTTAAAATTTATTGTAATAAAAAAGGGACATTTTGTGAAATCCTACAAAAAACACAAAACAGGGCTGATCAAAAAGAAATCAGTCCTGTTTGCAGGTTAATCAAGCTTGAAATCCTCCTGAGTGAAATCCTTGGAAACGGATATTATCTTAGGCTCTCTTTTCAGGGGATCGTATTTGAATTTTTTACATTTGTTGTAAGCATCGGTCACTCCGCCTGCTTTCCGGCAGAGTATAGTGCTGTTATCGGGAAAAACGGAGCCGTGCTCGCAGAGAATGCACTGAGGCTCAATGTCCTTGTTAAAGTTTTTATTACCCATATCAAACTCTCCCTGATAAACAGACAAATGCCGTAATTTGCTCCTATGTGATTCGGAGCTTATTGACATTCTACCACACTTTTCGGCGGTTATCAACCTCTAATATCAAAGAAATAAACATCAGACACAGCATAATTATTGCCACAATATTTGTGTGTACTCCCGTGCAGGACAGGGTGGGGGTAATTATTGCTCCTGCAGGAATAAATACAGGGAAAATTTTTATCAGCAAATATGTAAAAAAAGAGCAAATAGTTGCATTCACAACCTTCAGGGCAATAAATCTTTTTATCTGAGTGTGACATAACTGAAGATAAGGGATGCATTGGCATATTACGGCAAAACCGCCAAAGCCTGTAAGGGCAGAAATAACAGGCAGAGAAAGACTGTTTTCCGTGGCAACACGGCATCCCGTGGTGATTTCCGATATAAGCTGTAAAAACAAAAGCATGGATTCGGGTATATTAAGGCTTTTTGTAAGACCTGACAAAGCAGAAAAGCACAGTACCCAACCGCACACGGAAAGCATACTCTGGGTAGCATTTGAAATTATATCAGACGAGGGCTTCAGATTTACTTTTTTTACGGAAGGTGAGGCTTCGCTCTCTTCATTTCCGAAAAATCCGAAAACGAGCCCGAGAGTCAGGGCAGAGAGCACAGAGGAAGCATATATTATTATGCCTGCGCGGGTGCTTCCCAGCATATTTGTGCCAAGTGCGGTAATGGTGAATGCAGCTCCCGGATTTACACACCAGAAAAACAGTCTTTCGGATTCTGTAACAGATATCTGCTTGTTTTTGTATAATTCGTAAATTGTCCGTGCACCTACGGGATATCCACCGGTTATCCCGAAAATAAATGGCAGAAGACCGCTTGCGTTTACTTTGAACGCTTTTTTGAAAAGCTTTCCCATACAGTCAGGAAGCCTGATAGAGAATTTTGCCGTAGCATAGGATGAGGCTACCATAAAGGGGAAGAGGGAAGGAATGAGAAGCTCTCCTGATATGGCGAGACCATCACGTATGCCTTGTGCAGTGGATTCACTTTTAAGAATAAGTGCTATAACAATAACCAGAAATAATAAAGCCGTTAATATCTTCCGTACAGTTGAAAATATTTTCTCTTTCATATAATCACCAAAATATTTTATGTTGATACGGCATAGGAATATAACAATAAAGGGAGATGATGTTTTGAGTCTTGATTTTCTGAAAAATATTTCGGTAACACCCACCTCACCGGTGCTTCAGCTATTCTCAAACAAGCGTTTGTTGGTTGTTGATTGTAAGGGTGTAATCGACTATACAAGAGATTGTATACTTCTTGATGCAGGAAAGATTAATGTGAAAATTACCGGAGACAGTCTTGTAATGTCTGCATTTGGTTACGGACAAACGGAAATAACGGGAGAGATTTTTTCTGTTGATTTCGAGAAAAATGAATGAGGGGGTGCTTGTCTGTGATAAGGCTTCTGAGGTTTATAAAAGGGTGTTTTTTCTTCTCGGCGCAGGGCGGTTTCGCTGAACGTTTTGTGAATCTGTGTCGATTAAACGGTATTTGCTTGTGGGATATGGAAAATGATGGGGTAAAGGTTTCTGCCTTTACATTCTCTCGGGATAAGGATTTGCTCCTTGAGTGCGCAGAAAAATCAGGTATGGACTTGGAAGTAAAAAAGGAAAAATCTCTTAAAGCCTTGATATTACGGTATAAATTCAGGCTGGGTATGGCTTTTGGTGTAATCGGACTTTGCTTTCTGTTGTGGTTTTTGTCTTTGTTTATATGGTCTGTTGAGGTGAAGGGTTTAAGCGGTGTAAAGTTGGAGAGCTTTACAGAGATTTTGTCGGATTGCGGAGTTAAAACCGGGGTAATAAGGTCGAAAATCAATGCAAGAGATGTGGAAAATGAGCTATTAAGGCGATGTCCTGAGTTTAAATGGGTTGCCGTGAATGTTTCGGGTAGCAAGGCAGAGGTTGAGATTGAGCTTATTGCACCCAAAAGCTCTGTGGATCAATCGAAAAAACCCGCAAATATAGTTGCATCGAAGAACGGCAAAATTGTTTTTGTCAACGGTCACAGAGGAATAAACGAGGTGAAAAAAGGGGATTATGTATCAAAAGGCAGCCTTCTCATATCCGGGTTACAAGGCACCGAGGATGAAAACTACAGATTTGTCCGTGCTTCCGGTGAGGTGTATGCCCTTACGGAAAATCTGATTTCCGCAGAAAAGAAATTCACCTTTGAGGGTTATCTTACCTGCAATCAGTATAGCAGATATTTTGTGAAGCTTCTTTTTTTTCGTATTCCTACGGCACCCCGTAAAGAATTTGATGTTTCCTGCGAATACAACAAGCGAATGGATAGTAAAAGCGGAGCGCTACCGTTAGGCTATGACAGAGAGGATGTTTTCTCCGTGAAGAAGGATAAGGTTTTGTTGACATCACAAGAGGCTTTGCTTGAGGGCTTGTACAAAGCGGTAAGAGAAAAGCGGGAGGAATACAATGACACAAGTCTTGAGAAGATTACTTACACAAGTAAGACCGGCAAGAAAAAGGTAGTGGTATCAGCGAGGATATCCTGCGTTGAGGATATAGGAGAAGTGAAGATTTTTCGTGTAAAGGATAATGAGTGAATTGAAGTGGTAAGTTTTTGAAAAAACTAATACCTTTTCACAAAAAAAGCAATAAAAATTAGTAGACATTTACAAAATTTGTGGTATACTGTAGGATAAGGTATAAAATATTATTATAACAAAGAGGGTAATTAAATCGGAACAGATTATTAATGTGGACAGAATGGAGCAGGCGGTAAACCTTTTCGGTAGCTTTGATGAGAATATCCGCCTGATAGAAAAGTCCTTTGGTGTAGATGTTATAAGCCGCGGTTCGGATATCAAGGTTACAGGAGAGCCTGAGCAGGTGTCCAAAGCAACCAAAGCAATAAACGGCTTGCTGATGCTTCTCAACAGAGGGGAAGCCCTTAATGAGCAGAATGTCAGATATGTCATTTCTCTTGTGGATGACGGCAACGAGGATAAGCTTTCCACAATGTCGGGTGACTGTATTTGTATAACCAGCAAGGGTAAGCCCGTAAAGCCGAAAACTCTCGGACAGAAAAACTATGTGGAAGCTATAAAGGATAACACAATCGTTATAGGAGTAGGTCCTGCGGGTACGGGTAAAACCTATCTTGCGGTTGCTATGGCAGTAAACGCCTTCAGAGCAAAAGAGGTAAATCGTATAATTCTCACCCGACCTGCCGTGGAAGCAGGGGAGAAGCTGGGCTTTCTTCCGGGTGATTTGCAGAGTAAGGTTGATCCCTACCTCAGACCTTTGTATGATGCGCTTTTTGATATGCTTGGTGCAGAAAATTTCAATAAATATCTGGAACGCGGGAATATTGAGGTTGCACCTCTTGCGTATATGAGGGGCCGTACACTTGATGATAGCTTTATAATTCTTGATGAAGCACAGAACACCACGCCCGAGCAGATGAAAATGTTCCTTACAAGAATGGGCTTTAATTCAAAGGTTGTGGTTACGGGTGATGTTACCCAGATTGACCTGCCTGACGGCAAGCGTTCAGGTCTTGTAGAGGTTACGAAGATACTGAAAAATATGGAGCAGATAAAAATAGTTCAGTTTACGGGCAAGGATGTTGTAAGACACAAGCTCGTTCAGGATATTATCAGAGCGTATGAAAAATATGAGGAGGCAAAGGCTAAAAATGAAAGAAAAAATCAAAGTAAAAATCGATAGTGACAAAGAGAAAAAAGTTAAAGTGCCTACAGGAGTGAAGCTTCTTGTAAGAAAAAGCTGCAACGCGGTTCTTACCTTTGAGGATTTTTCAGAGCCTGCAGAAATCAGCGTTTTCTTCACGGATGATGAAGGCATCCGTGAGCTTAACAGAATGCACAGAAATATTGACAGCAGTACGGATGTGCTTTCATTCCCCTTGGGTGAGAATGGAGTTTACGACAGAAACCTTGATACAGGCGCATGTCTTCTCGGTGATATTATCATTTCCGTTGAAACCGCTATAAGACAGGCTGAAATGTACGGACACACTCTCCAGAGAGAGATTGCCTTCCTTACAGTTCACTCAATGCTTCACCTTTTAGGATATGACCATGTGAACGGCGGTATGGAAATGGTGAGAATGAGGGAGAAAGAGGAGAGAGTTCTTACTGAGCTTGGTCTTAAGAGGAACGGCTCGTACTATATGTCTTCCGAGGAGGAATGATTTTCGTGAAGGATGTAGAAGGTCTCCTGAAAAGCTTTGTGTATGCCTTTAAGGGCTTGTGGTGGATGGTAAGAAATGAAAGGAATTTCAGAATCCATATTTCCTGCCTGGGTTATATGTTCTTTTTCCTTCTCAGATATGACTTTTTCACTGTAACAAGGACACAGTTTGCAATTCTTCTTCTGGCAAGCGGTCTTGTTATAGGCGGTGAAATGCTCAATACGGGAGTTGAGAAGGCGGATGACTCCGTTTCCCGTGAAAAGATGAAAAGTATAGCCATATCAAAGGATGTTTCCGCAGGTGCAGTGCTTGTGTTTGCAGCTTTTGCCGTACTTGCGGGTATTGCTGTTCTCTGGCAGCCCGAAGCCTTCGGAAAGCTTTTTGATTATTACATAAACAACCCCTTAGCCATAGTGCTTTTTGCATTGAGCATAGTGGCGGATCTGATATTTATATTTAAATTCAATAAGAAATAAAGGAAGAAAATATGTCACAGAACAAAACTGCATTTATTGCTATTGTAGGTCGCCCCAATGTGGGCAAATCATCAATTCTTAACCGACTTCTCGGTCAGAAGGTTGCCATAGTTTCGGCAAAGCCCCAGACAACCCGTACAAAGATTATGGGTGTACTGACAGAGGATAATGTACAGCTTGTGTTTACTGATACACCGGGCTTTCATAAGCCCAAAACCAAGCTTGGAGAAAAAATGATAAAAGCCGTTGATGACAGTATCGGCGGTGTGGATAGCTGCCTTTTTGTTACAGAAAGCCGCGGCGAAATCAGAGCCGCAGAGCTTGAGCTTTTCAAAAAGCTCAGGGCAGAAAAAATTCCCGTTGTCCTTGCTATCAATAAAATTGATATGATTTCGGACAAGCAGGAGCTTATGTCAAGAATATTGGAGCTTACGGGACTTCTTGATTTCCACGCAGTAGTGCCTGTAAGTGCCCGTGATGGTGATGGAATAGATGCCCTTAAGGGTGAGCTTATGGGACTTGCTCAGGAGTCGGAGTTTTTCTTCCCTGAGGATACTCTTACAGACCAGCCTGAGCGTGGGCTTGCGGCAGAAATGATAAGAGAAAAGCTTCTGCACAAGCTCAGCGATGAGATTCCCCACGGAATTGCCGTATCTATTGAACGCCTGAGAGAGCGCGAGGACAAGCCCATAATTGATATTGATGCTACAATTTATTGTGAGCGAGAAAGCCACAAGAGTATAATTATCGGCAAAAAGGGAGCTATGCTCAAGGAGGTTTCCGTTAATGCAAGACATGAGCTTGAGCGCTTCTTTGATTGTCAGGTGAATCTTCAATGCTGGGTAAAGGTGAAGGAGGATTGGCGCAACCGCGAAGGGCTTATCCATAATTTCGGTCTGGATTAATTTAACAATTGGCTATCGTATAATGAAATGTCTGCTGAATAAAATATTAATAATATATTCGGCGGAGATGATTATGTGGACAAAAACGAGCTTTGGCAAAAATTCTGTCAGGATGGCAGAGTGGAGGATTATATTGCCTATAAAAACGCGGAAAATGTACTGATGCAAACGGAGTTGGAAAAGGATGGAAAAAATAACGGCGCAGGGGCTGGTAATAAGGGAGCAGAGTATTGGTGAGTCTGACAGACTTATAACGGTGCTTACCGCAAAGTACGGTATTATTCGTGCTTTTTCCCGAGGCTCCAAAAACACTAAAAGCAAAAAACTTGCGGCTACATCCTTGCTTGCCTGCTCCGATTTTGTTTTTTCACGGAAAAAGGATGCCTTTACAGTTGATGAGGCGGTAGTGCGTGAGGTGTTTTTTGAGCTTCGGCAGGATGTTGTGAAAATGGCTCTTGCACAGTATTTCTGTGAGCTTTCCTATGAATTTTGCGAGGAGGATTATGAGTCGGAGGAAATTCTCCGGCTTTTTCTCAATTCGTTGTGGTTGCTGAAGGGTGACAAAAGAACACCTGCTTTTATAAAGGCGGTTACAGAGCTTCGGTTGATGTGCCTGAGCGGCTATATGCCCGCGGTTATAGGTTGCGATTGTTGTGGCGCTTACGAAACAGACAAAATGTTTTTCTCTTTTGAAAGCGGTAAGCTTTTTTGCGAGAAATGTCCCGTTCCCCCAGGGAGCAGGGAAATAAATTCTTCTGTTGTACAAGCCCTGAGATATGTGACTCTTTCGGAGTTCAACAAGCTTTTCTCTTTTGAGCTTAAGGAGGAATCACTGAAAAGCTTTTGCAAAATATGTGAGGGCTATATGCTGAACAAAACGCAACGCAGTTTTAAAACACTTGATTTTTATAATATGTTAAAGGACGATTAAGTTCTTGTGAGGATTAGTAAATGGAAATGAACAGACATCTTAAAGCATTGGAATATCATAAGGTTCTGGAGCTTCTGGCTGCAAGAGCCTGCAATGCTGATGCAAAAGAAATGATTTTGGCTCTTCGCCCTGAAACAAGCGAAAAAGGGGCACAGAATCTTATAAATATGACCGAGGATGCTTACATATTTCTTGCCAAGCACGGAGCACCTTCCTTTGGTGGACTTAAAAATGTAAATTCCTCTGTAACAGGAGCCGCTGCAGGCGGTGTTCTTTCTGCAGGAGAGCTTCTTGATGTGTGCAGTACCCTCAGATGTATCAGAGGTATGTGCGAGTGGCGAAGCAATAGCGGTCAGGAGCACAGGAGTATCGACCTGTATTTTGATTCTCTTATGCCCAACAAATATATTGAGGATAAAATTTCAACGGCAATTATTTCCGAGGAGGAGATTAGTGACAATGCTTCTCCCGAGCTTGCATCCATAAGAAGGCAGATACGCCTTAAGGAAAGCAGTGTGCGTGAGCAGCTTGAAAAGCTTATCCGTTCACAGTCAATGAGACAGGTTCTTCAGGATGCCATTATTACACAGAGAAACGGCAGATATGTTGTTCCTGTAAAGAGTGAGCAAAGAGGTGCGGTGTCGGGACTTGTCCACGATACATCCTCGACAGGCGCAACTGTGTTTATTGAGCCTGCAGGCGTTGTGGAGGCTAATAATGATATCCGTGTTCTCAAGGGCAAGGAAGCAAAGGAAATCGAAAGAATACTCTATGAGCTTTCTTCAGAGGTAGGAAATTTCCCCGATGAAATAAAAAGCAGCTATGAGTGTGCAGTGGAGCTGAATGTTATATTTTGTAAGGCTCATATGGCTTACGATATGAAGGCTTCCGTTCCCCTACTTAACAGTGAGGGTATAACTGACCTTAAAAAGGCAAGGCATCCCCTTATCGATCCTAAAAAGGTTGTTGCAACAGATATCCGCCTTGGCTCGGATTTTGATACTCTTGTTATAACCGGACCTAATACAGGCGGAAAAACCGTAGCAATCAAAACCATAGGACTTCTGTCTGCTATGGCAGCATCGGGTATGCTTATACCTGCGGCAGAGGAGAGCAGAGTAAGTGTTTATGAGCATATACTTGCTGATATAGGTGATGAGCAGAGTATAGAGCAGTCTCTTTCCACCTTCTCCTCCCATATTGTTAATATAATTGAAATAATCCGTGTTTCCAACGAAAAAACTCTTGCTCTCATAGATGAGCTTGGTGCAGGTACAGATCCCGTAGAGGGCGCCGCCCTTGCTATGGCAATTCTCGAGGAGCTTCACAGAAAGGGTGCGAAAATTGCCGCAACAACCCACTATGCAGAGCTTAAGGCTTACGCTCTCCAGACCTATCGTGTGGAAAACGGCTCCTGCGAATTTGATGTAAACAGTCTGAAGCCCACCTACAGACTTCTTATAGGTATTCCCGGCAGATCAAATGCCTTTGCTATTTCACAAAGACTCGGTATAAGTGAAAGTATTATTGACAGAGCAAGCGAGCTTGTGTCTACGGAAAATGCCCGTTTCGAGGATGTGGTGGATATGCTTGAAAAGAGCAGACTGGAAATGGAAGCAGAGCGCTCAAAAGCGGCACAGACAGCCCGAAGAGCCGTTGAGGAAAAAACTCAGGCAGAGAAGCTTCTTGCACAGGCGCAGGAAAAGTTCGATAAGGAAATTGAAAATGCCCGTGGAGAGGCTATGCGCATTGTGGAAAGGGCACGGCGCGAGGCAAATGCTCTTCTCAATGAGGTGGAAGCACTCCGTAAGGAAGCAAAGAAAACAAAGGATGCCTCTGAGCTTGCACGCAGAGCTCGGGGTGTAGTTAAGTCCGGACTTGATTCTATAAATGATGCGGTAAATCCCGTTTATGATTCTATTGCAGATGATGATAATTATGTGCTTCCCCGAGAGCTTCAGGCAGGAGATAGCGTGTATTGTAAAACTATCGGTAAAAATGCGGTAGTTTCTTCCCCTGCAGACAGAAAGGGTATGGTGGAAATTGCCGCAGGTATGCTGAAAATGCGTGTGAGCAAGGATTCTCTCAGACTGATTGATAAACCCAAGGAAAAAACAGAAAAGAAACGGAATGTTTCCACCTCAAGGGTGAACGGCGAAAGCAAAGCAACAATGAATGTGAGCAATCGTTGCGACCTGAGAGGTCTTATGGTTGATGAGGCAATACTTGTTCTTGACCGATTCCTTGATGATTTGCTTCGTTCGGGACTTACGGAATGTACAATTATTCACGGTAAGGGTACCGGTGCTCTCAGAGCAGGAATAACAAAATATCTGAAATCCGATCCTCGTATCCGTACCTTCCGACTCGGTACCTTCGGCGAAGGTGAAAACGGAGTAACAATAGCGGAGATAAAATGAGAGAGGTATCTGTATAAAAAATTTCATAAAAAAATGTCTTTCTTGACTGTTGGCTGTAACAAATGCTTTCAGCTCTGTCAAAAATAAAGGGGGCAGTAAAACCATATCGGTTTTACTGCCCCAACACGTTTATTATATCAAATGAATATATGAAATGTCAATGATTTTTAACAGGTGTCCGAAAAAATCTGTGTTTTGCATAAATAAAGGCCTTGTATTTCATTGTTTTTGCGAATTGAAAACAGGGTGAGAGGATGGTAATATATAATCAAGAAAGGGGAACAAACCTAAAACAAAAAAGAAGGTAAAAAACAGTAAAAACCCCTTTCAAACAAAGAAAGGAATGAGTCCGATGTTCTGAACAGAACGGATAAAAAATGAAAGGTGTGAGTCCAACATACAGTTAAAGTAAAATCTCAAAAAACAAAAAACCTTAAAAGGAATGAGTCCGATGTACACTTGAACAATAGTTTAAAAGAAAACAGTATTTAAACGGCTTGAGTAAGAGAAGGGATGAGTCCGATGTACACCTGATGCCTGAGCAGAATAAAAGTAAAGGAATGAGTCCGATGTGCAGATGAGTAAAAAAGGATTGAATCATAGAAATGTGATGAAATCTAAACTACGAAAGAGAGGTACACAAAATGATGTTAGATATTAAAAGTGAAAACAAGTAGCCCTTGACCGAGGAAAAGATGACACGGTCAGGGGCTACTTGAATTTTATGGGGATTAATTTTCCGAGGATGTCTGCTCCTCGTTCTCGTTGCTCGTTTCGGGAATTATAAGCTTTTCGATGTATTCAGTCACCTTTTGCGGTATGCTTGCAATATCGCGGATGGTGTCTTTTTTCATCAATAAATCGGGGAGAATGTGTCGGTTTGCCTCCACAATAGCTTTGAGTCTTTTGATGTAAACGGGGATGTTTTTATCATCACCGTAGTGCTCTGCCACAATCAATGAGCCGAGATTTTCATAGAGTCTGTCGATTTTCAGTCCTAAATCCGTCTCTGCGTAGCTCATACGAAGCTCCTTTTCGAGCTTGTCTGAATACCGGAAATCATCACGGAGAATGAGCATGCGAAGGAGTACGGAGTGAGAATTTCCGAATTCGGTGTTATTAAGCGCATATTTTTCGTAGGCGGTATATGCCTTGATGTAATCCTCCTTGTATTCGTAAAGCTGACCTAACCGATAATATACAAGTGCCTTGTATTGACTTTCTGTTACATTGAAAAAATGTTGTGTTGCATAAACAAGTACTGTTTCTGCAGAATTGAGATTCTTGGAGGTGGGGTTGTCAATAAGCTTTTTTCCGATTTGGAAAATAATCTCGCATTTCTCGTTATCTGATACAGTCTCCAGTTCTGAAAAAAGCTCTCCCGTGGTTATACCGTTCCAGTTTTCAACAGATAAGAATTTTTCCTTCATAGCTTATACCTCCGGTGGGATGCAGACTGCTACGGAGCAATTCCCGTTGCTTTCAATTGTATATCTGCAGTGGCAGGAGTGGGGCATAAAGAAATAATCACCCTTTTTAAGAGCTGCTTCATAATCCTCTCCCTTGAGAGTTGCATTTCCCTCTGTTACCACATAAATTCTTGTGCCTTCAAGAAGGGGAGTTTTGCCGCCTGAAAGAACAAATCTTTCTACACTGAAGCAAGGAGTGTCTTTTTTTGTGATGAGATTTTCTTTTTTGCATCCATCCTTTTCAAATTCCGTTACGGGAGTTTTTTTGCACTCTGCCATAACTCTGTCAAGGTTGTATGAGTAGTCAAAAACGCTTAAAGCGGTTTCTTTTTCAAGACCTATATACATTTCGTTGTCAGAGAGCTTGTAGTCTCCACAGAAGCGCTCGGGCTGAATTGTGAAATCTGTAGGCTCCTGCACCTCTAAAATGAGGCAGCCTGCACCGATAGCGTGAACGGCTTTTGCGGGGATAAAGTAAACATCACCTGTTTTAACGGGAATTCTGTTAAGGCACATTTCCATAGCGTCCTTGTCGGTTTCACTGTCATTAACGGCTTTTTTGAAATCCTCTTCTGTGATTCCGTCCTTGAAGCCGAAATAGATACAAGCATCCTCGCGGGTGGCTAAAACCAACCAGGATTCAGCCTTGCCGAATTCAGAGTTGAAATGCACTCTTGAAAAAGCCTTGTCGGGGTGAGCCTGAACGGGAAGTCTTATGGCAGAGTCAAGTGCCTTTACAAGTACATCAAGTCCCTTTCTGTCGCCTAACATAAGCTCTCTTTGCTCATTTAAGAGGGTGTTGAAATAAATATCTGTGCCTCTTACCTTTGAAAGTCCCTCATTTTCATCGGTACTGCCCTCGTTGAGAGCCTTTGTGGATGAGCATATCCACTCCTCGGGATAGAAGGAATCCTCACTGTTGTCACCGAAGAAATCGGAGAAAAGCTTTCCGCCCAGATATACGCGGAAAACTCTGTTTTTTTCAAAAAATACAGGCTGTGAAGCTAATTTTAAAGTGTTCATAATTAATTACCTCAAAAGAGAATTTTGTGCTTCCTGAATGTTTTTGTATATGCCCGAAGCAGCGGCGGCAAATACACAGGCTCCCGTTGCAGCTTCTTCGCTGAACAAAGGAAGCTCACAAGGCAGAGAAAAGTCCTTTTCGAAAACCTTTCTCCATATATGGCTTTTTCTCAGTCCGTTTCCTGAGCAAACAAGGCTTTCGGGAGTGAAACGGAGAAGAAATTGAGCATTATCATACATTTCCTTCAATTCTGCCGATACGCCCTTGAGGAAGCCGCATATAAGCTTTTCCGGAGTGAAATTTGAATCACTGATGTTAGTAATGCTTCCCCTCTCATCAGGGTTGTCTCTCGTTCCGCAGAAGCCGCAATTTACGGTAAGCTCATCATTGATTGAAAAAATGTTTTCGGAAAGCTTATCCATAAGGGGGTACAAGGACTCCGCTGAGCCGCCCAGCATATCTGCACAAAGGGCAAAAAAGTTTTTCAGTATAGCATAAGCACGACCGCCGCAAAGAGATGCACCTACGAAAATGTATTTGTCATCTGTGAGAGGTCGGATTTCTCCTACGGGTGTGGTGGTGCTATCCGTAACAAAAGATACCTGACTTCCTGTACCTACATTTACGAGCACCTGTGAATTATAGTCGGATACAGAGCCTAAAAAGCTTCCCTGATTATCGCCTATGGCAAGTGCAACGGGTATGCCGTCAGGTAAAAAGTCGCAGTCTGTGGTACCTGCTATAGCGGTATTTGTGAATACATCGGGAAGGAAGAGGGGATCAATCCCCGCAAGAAACAGAGCTCTGTCATCAAAGCTGTGTTTATTAAGGTCGTAAAAACCTAAGCTTGCCGCATCGCTTGAATGTGTTACGGGCATTGTTGATGTGAGCACCGACACAATATAATCGTGAATTGTGCAAAGCATAATTGCCTTTTCGGGCACAAGCTTGTTCACAAGATTATAGAAATGCGTAGTAAGTCCGAAGCCCGATGCCGCCTTTATGCCCGTAAGCCTTGTCAGGTATTCTGCATAGGAAAGACCATCCTTATAGGGGAGATTTCCTCTTGCGTCCTGCCATATATAAAGGTCGGAGCAGGGCTTGTAGTCTTCATTAACATACAAAATACCGTGCATCTGCCCGGTTACACCGATTGCATCGGGCACCAGTCCCTCTGTTACAGCTTTAACGGCTTCCTTTACAATGGAAAGTATTTTTTCGGGAGATTGGATTTTTTCGAAATCCTTGCCCTTTACAAAGCTGTCGTTGGGAAGTGTTTTGCAGCTTATGGTTTTGCGGCTCTCGGTATCTGTTACGAGTGCCGTTATTGTTGTTGTTCCTATATCAATTCCTAATATTTTCATAGCATCAGCACATAACTGCCGTTGAGGCAGGATCAAGTCTTCTTATGATATCCTGCTGAATAGCAGGGGACAGGTCAAGGAAATTAACGAAGGTACCGTGAATTCTCATAATATAAACACCGGAGGGTGCATATTTCTCGGGCTCTGCAAGTACCTTTCTGAGAATTTCAGCGGTAGTTACATTTACATAAAGGTAGAAGGGAGCAGTTTTCTCGTTAAGCTCGTTGAAGAAAAGGGGCTTCATAACCTTGTCGCGGAATTCGACACCCTTACCCGCGTAATCCTTACTCATAAAGTATTTGGGGTCAATACCGAAGTGAGAAGCGTAACCGCCACACATCTTGTTGAAGGGAAGCTTCATAAGACTGAGTGTGCGGAAGCCGAGGCCGTTCTGTGCCTCGCCATAGAGTGGGTCAACGCCGTAGTTGAGCATATCTCGTGACTTTCTGCCACAGGGAAGAGCAC
>JAZSCI010000322.1:0-4662 GCA_045602865.1 Acutalibacteraceae bacterium | reverse complement strand
AAAGCACAGAAGGGCTTGAGCCGTTGGCAATAACCACATCCGTGCCTGATGCCATACACTTACGGGCGGCGGAAAGCTTCGTAGCCATTCCGCCCGTACCCAGGCTTGAGCCCTTACCGCCTGCAAGAGCCTCAATTTCGGGAGTGATTTCATCAAGCTCAGATATGAGCCTTGCAGATGAATCCTTGTGGGGATCGGCGGTGTAAAGCCCATCGATATCTGAAAGCATTATGAGCATATCCGCATTCATACTCACCGCAATAATTGCTCCCAGGGTGTCATTGTCACCAACGGAAATTTCATCAGTATTTACCGTGTCATTTTCGTTAATAATCGGCAGAGCGCCAAGCTCTAAAAGTCTTGTCATTGTGTTTTTGATATTAAGGTATCTTGTGGGATCCTCAAGGTCAAGTCCCGTAACGAGAATCTGGGCAACCGTATGGTTGTACTCGGAAAAAAGCTTATCGTATGTATACATAAGCTCACACTGACCTACCGCCGCGGCAGCCTGCTTTGTAGGCATATCCGAAGGTCTCTCCTTGAGAGAGAGCTTGCCTACACCCATTCCGATAGCACCCGAGGAAACAATTATTACCTGATGCCCTGCATTTTTAAGGTCGGAAAGCACCTTGCAAAGCTCCTCAACGTGGCGGATATTTATATTTCCCGTGCTGTGCGCCAGAGTAGATGTGCCTACCTTTACTACGATTCTCATTATGACTGTGTCTCCTTTTTATGCCTCTGCAGACTCCTCTGAATCTCCTGTTCTGCTCTTGAGCTTTGCGGCTCTCGAAATTGCAAGATCCTCCATCATCTGCTTTCTTACATCACCATCAACATTGAAGAAGGAAAGAGAAATCGCCTTACCGATTCTTCCGAAAGCAGGTGCAAGGGTAAATACCGCCCAGATTGCCTTAAGCATGTGAGGATCAGTCTGGGGAATAACTACACCGTAAGAGTTCATAAGAGGCTCATATTTGATAGCGGCAATAATAATACCGCTGAGAATTGTGGAAATGTTGTTTGTAATAAGGGTGATATAGCCCATAGCGGCACTCATCATACCCTCGTTTCTGATACCTGTTTTCCACTCAACATAATCGTACAAATCACCCTGCAGGGCAGTTCCGCAATAACGCTGAACACTGTTAAGAGCACCTGCAAAGGTAAGTCCCACAACGATTATGATAATATTGATTATATTGTTATCCGTAGGCTTGAAGCCTATGAAATACATTATGAGATATATTACACCGCAATAGGCGTATGAAAATACGGAAAGCTTTTTCAGTCCGAATTTCTTTGTCATCTTTGTGGCAAAGGGAAGAACGAAATAGCTGGGAAGTCCTGTAAACAGACCTGCAATAGCCGCATTTGAAAGCTTACCTGTACAGTTAAGCCAGAAATAGTTGGCAACACTTTGTCCCGTGCCCTTACCCATACCAAAGAAGTTTTTAGCAAGAAGCGCCCACATAGGTCGGCAGGATGCAACCTGCTTAACGGATTTCCACACACTTGTGCTTTTCATTTCCTCACGGGAAGCAAGGGGCACTCGTTCTCTTAAGCTGAGGAAGCCGAATATACGGAAAACCACAACAAGTGCTACGAAAACCACCGCACCGCCCAGATAAATATTCTGTGTGGGGATTGTTCGGGGCAGATAGTCAACGAAGAACGGGAACAAGGACGGCAGCCATACACCGAAAAGGTCTACATAGGTGTCTGCCGCAATAAGCTTGTTTCTCTCGTTTATATTTGGGGTAAGATTGTAAAGAACTGCCTGATAGGCAGGTGTGTAGAAGGAGTTTGAAATTGAACCTACATACCTGATAACAAGGAAAATCGCCAACAAGGTTGCCTGGGAAAGTCCGTCAGGAAGTATGTAAGGGGTAAATGCCGAAAAAATCCAGAAAGGAAGTGTAAGCACAAGGTAAGGTCTTACTCTGCCCCATCGGGTTCTTGTTCTGTCAAGAATAGGTCCCGAAATAGCATTATCAAAGGTGTCCAGAATACTGCAGAAGGACTGGGCAACACTCAATGTAATGGGACTTACATGCTGGAATGTGGTGGTGTAGAAAAACTCGTTATTACCATTGAAGGTTTCCCAGTTTTTATCACCGATACCCGAAATAATATAGGATGCCATTTCACGGGGTCCTAAATATTCCTTCTCCTGCTGTCTTCTCTGTTTTTCTATATCTTCTTCGGTTATTTCAGGTTCTACATATACTTTTTTTACTTCCTTAGCCAAAAAAGCACCGCCTTTCATAATCTTTGGATAGTTCAGATTAATTATAATAAATTTTATTATAATATAAAATCATAACATACTTTTATACCCTTTGCAAGAAAATGACTGCTAATTCATTTTTCTTAAGGGCTCTTTGAGTGTATTTTTATTTTTCGGGAAAGCTCATAAGCTCTCTTTTTATCCGTGCTACGGGAAGACCTACCACATTGTAGTAATCTCCGTGAAGCTCCTTTACAAAAAGTGAGGCTTCACCCTGAATACCGTATGCTCCAGCCTTGTCGTAGGGGGCATCTCCTGAAATATACTCCTCTATTTCTTCCTCGCTTAATTCATAAAAGCACACATCGGTTTTCTCGCTGAATACCCGTATTTTATCTCCGAGGGCAAGGGCTACGCCGGTAAAAACCTGATGCACTCTGCCGCTGAGAAGCCCCAGCATCCTGCGTGCATCCTCTTTATCAACGGGCTTTCCGAGAATTTCTCCGTCAACGGCAACCACCGTATCTGCAGATATTACAAGGGCATTTTCGGGGCAAAGCTCCTTTACTGCGGCATTTTTCTTTCTTGCAAGAAGCTCTACCGCCTCCCGGGGCGAAATACCCGCCTCAAGGGATTCATCACAATCCGCAACCTTTACCGTGAAATCCCCGAATATCCATTTTATAAGCTCCTGCCTTCGGGGAGAAGCCGAGGCAAGGACAACATTTTCAAAATTCATATTTCCCACAGATTACTCCCCGCAAATGCTCTTAAGGTACTCAAGTCCCCATTTACAAGCCTGTTTTGCTTCCTCACAGCCCTCAAACTCAAGAGTTATAAAGCCGTTGTAGCCTTTTTCTGCAAGAAGGGAAATTGTCTGGTACACAGGTACATTTCCGTGACCGAGAACTGCACCTCTCAGGTAATTTCCGCCTCTTGTTCTGAAAAAACCGTTTTTGGGCGGAAATTCACTGCCGCTTTTTATATGGAAATCCTTTGCGTGAACATAGGATACATAGGGGGCAAGTCTGCCGACTGCGGTTATGGGGTTTTCATCTGCACAAAGGAAGTTTCCTATATCAATCAAAGCACCGAAATTCTTGTGTGCAACACCGGTTATGATTCTCTCAACTCTGTCGCTGTCCTGACAGAAGTAGCCGTGATTTTCTATCATTGTTTTTATGCCCTTTTCAGCGGCATACTCCGTAACCTGTCTGTAGCCCTCTACAATTACGGGAAGTGCCTGGTCAAAGCCCTTGTAGGCTCTTTCCTCATCTCTGTAGCCCCCGGTTGCATCGTGTCTCATACCCGATACACCCAGAGCAACGGCAACATCAACCTCTTTTTTAAGTCGGTCAACCTCGGAAAGCTCCTCAGTATCACCGTAAAGGAAATCTCCGCCTATGGAGTACTGTGTGGGGATTATACCGACTCTGTCACACTCTTCCTTGAGCTGATGTGCATATTCTTCCTTATCCATACCATCGGGAGTATGTATTTCTGCAAATTCAATTCCGTCAAAGCCTAACCCCTTTGCAATTCCTATAAGCTCCGTTTCCGTAGCTTCCTTTTTGCTTATAAGAGAAGAAAGACTGTAGCTGCTTATTGCAAATTTCATAATAATTTCCTTTCCATTATTTTATCATTGTTTACAAGCTATGTGAGTATTATGATATTAATACGGCATCAGTCTGCCGATATATCACCCTTAATACAAGGAGAAACAAATGAAATTTGAAGCCCCTGACAAGCAACAGATAACCGTTGCACTTACTCCTCACGACCTTAGCGACCTTGACATTACATACGAGGAGCTTGATTATTCCAATATTGAAACGCGCCGTGTTATATGGACAATTCTTGATGAAGCTAAAAAGCAGCTTGGCTCATCCATTGACACGGACGGCAGACTCCTCATTGAGGTTTCACCCCTTGATAACGGGGGATGTCTGCTTGTCTTCACCTCAACACCACTCACCGACAGTCACACAAAGCGGCGCCTGATTATGAAAAAGGATGCACAAAGCCTTATTTTCTGCCCCTTTAACGAGGATTGCCTGATTTTTGCCGTGTCACTTATGAACAAAGAGAGAAAAAATGTTCATTCCTTTGACACCTACAAAAAATCGGGAGAGTTTTTCATACTTTTCCGACCACGGCTTTTTGCAGAAGGGTATCTTTCACATATCCTCAGCGAATACGGTGAGATTTTACATCCCAATTCAACTGACCTTGCCTGCTTTTTAGAGGAAGGTCAGCGGTTGAACTGATTTTCTCTTTAATTCTTTATTTCTTTTTCTTTTATGTTTTTCCTTAGAGTGGGTAAGGTATATCCGAACCAGCCTTAAACGGCGATGTTTCGGTACTTTTGCCCGATTTGCCTTTGAAAGGCGGAAGCCTGTCTGCAGTCAAATGCGACCAAAATTCCTCGC
>JAZSCI010000321.1:0-5598 GCA_045602865.1 Acutalibacteraceae bacterium | reverse complement strand
GATGTCATTGTAGGGCATGAGCCATAGGAAAGTCCCGTAAGACAAAGTCCGAGAATACAAATGGGAAGAGAATTTATGTAAACTGCCAGGAGTGTTATTGCAGCGGCAATTATTGTAATTGCGTTTGCAGATAACATAGCTGTTCTTCTTCCTAATGAATCATAAACAGCACCTGTGAGTATACGGCCAAGTCCGTTGCATACAGATAAAACACCTACAAGGGTTGTAGCAAGGGCAGGGGCAGCCTCCACGGAAAGCATAAGGTCACGGGCAAAGCTTATTACAGAGTTTCCTACCGCAGTAATAAATGCCATACACAGAAAAGCTCTCCAGAAGGTGAAGCTCTGAAGCATTTCCTTTGTGGTGTAGTCACGAAGTGTAAAGCTTTCCTTTTTGGTGCTTTTGTTGGCTTTGGGTTGAGGGAATTGTATGCTTTCATCAGGTCTTCTGAGGATAAGTCCCGCAACTATGAGAACAAGCATAATAAGAATACCCAGGCTTATGTAAGTTTTGCTTGTGCCAAAGAGAGGGCTCTCGAACATAATGCTGATAACATTACCGAGAAGAAGGGTGCTTATTCCGAAGCCCATCATAAGACAACCTGAGCAGAAGCCCTTTTTATCGGGAAACCACATATTAACTGTAGCTACAATTACATTATATGAAATGCCGATACCCGTTCCCGCAAGAATTGCGTATGTAAGGTAAAGAAGATACGGAACGGAATTGTTGAGAAATCCCGTTGAAACGAATCCGGCGCCCACAAGCACACCTGCAAGAATAAGTGTAAGCCTTACTCCGATTTTCTTGCATATAAGACTACCTGCAAACGCACCAAGACAGAAGAAGCACATTGTTAATGTGAAGTTAAAGGCGAGAACGGAGTCTGACCAGTGAAATATCTCCTTAAACGGTATTTTAAGAATTGACCAAGCGTACAGAACACCTGAAAAAAGCATTGAGAAAACACCTACGATAAGGTAAAGCTTTCTCCTTTTCAATGATTGGTTTAGCGTCATAATAGCCTCCGCAAATAATTGTATAATCAACCATTATCAGTATATCATAAAAGAAAATCTCTTTCAACACTCATATAATATTTGAATAACGATAACATCTATGGTTCAGAAGAAAAGAATTTCTATGTTTAGCATATTGCTTGAGCGATACATTCTTGAAACTCTGTATTATTTTGTCTTCTCAAGAAAAGTGATTACATCATAAAGGGAATCAAATACATAGCTTGCTTTTTCCAGAAACTCCTCGTTAGGGGCTTTTATATCGGGTATGCAAATAACGGGAATGTCCGCAGAAAATGCCGCCTGAATACCGGCTTCGCTATCCTCAATTACAATAGCCTCATCTTCCTTTACACCAAGCTTTTCACAAGCCTTGAGGAATATGTCGGGAAAAGGTTTTCCTCTCTCAACCTCATATCCGAATACCATATCATCAAAATATACGGAAAGGTTGTGAGAGTCAAGAATGTCCTCTGCTCTTTTTCTTACACTTGAGGATGCCACAATTGTTTTATATCCATTATCTTTAAGATAGAGAAGAAGTTCATTTACCCCGGGCTTCAGAGGTATACCGGATTTGATTTTTTCTTCTTCCATAGAAAAGTATTTGCAAAGCAGCTCTTCCTCGCTTTCTGTAGTGTGGAGCATATTTCTTATTCGTTGTATTCCTGCAAGAACGGTCCTGCCCAGAAATTCAGTGGTGTATTCCTCCAGGGTGATTGTGTAGCCGTATGGGTTTACAAGCTCCTGCAAAAGACTGTAGGCAATAGGCTCACTGTCGATTACAACTCCGTCTAAATCAAAAATAATTGCTTTTATCATAAATTTCACCTTGTTGCTTTATAGATTTTGCCAATGTATTATATCATAAGGTACAGGGTATTTCTATATATTGATTTAAATTACAGGAGAATTTCTCCTGATGTTATTGAAATTTTAATGAGCTATGATAAAATAAAAGAAAAAATTCAGGAGAAGAATAGTGAAGGTTGTAATCTGTTGTCTTAACTCTAAATATATTCACGCATCTCTGGCGCCCTGGTGTCTTGCGGCAGGGGTTGAAGAGTATTGCAAAAGTCATATAGACAAATGTGTGTTTGAGTCTACAATTAACGGTGATATGGAAAAGGTAGCGGAGCAGCTTATTGCCTGTAAACCGCGGCTTATCGCCTTTTCCTGTTATATATGGAATATCGAAAAAACTGCACTTCTCAGTAGAATTGTGAAAGAGAAAACGGGATGTACTATTGTATGGGGCGGTCCCGAGGCAGGCTACAGACCGAGGGATGTTCTTGAAAGGTATTCTTTTGTTGATTATGTTTTGTCCGGCGAGGGCGAGGAAAGCTTTCCTCTTCTTCTTGATGCTATTAACGATAATGGGGATTTGTCTTCAGTCCCCGGTTTATCCCGAAGAGTGGGTTCAGAAACGGAAATTATACCCGAGAAAATCTGTACGGGTACACCTGTGAGACCGTATACAGATGAGTTTTATCAGAAGCTTGAAGGTCGTATATGCTATATCGAAACCAGCAGGGGATGCCCTTACAGATGTGCATTTTGCTTGTCGGGTGTGTGCTCACCCTTGCGTTTCTTTGATTTAGATATAATAAAAAGAGATATAATCAAGCTTTCCAATAGTGGTACACAAACGGTTAAATTTGTTGACAGAACATTTAATGCCGACAGTCGCCGTGCCAATGAAATACTAAGCTTTATAATTGAGCATTACAAAAAGGATATTCTTGAAAATGTGTGCTTTCATTTTGAAATAGCGGGTGATATCCTCACAGAAGAAACTATAGATATTCTTTCGAAAGCACCCTATGGGCTTTTTCAATTGGAAATAGGTATGCAATCCTTTAATGCGGAAACTCTTAAAGCGGTAAACAGAAAAACGAATACCAATAAGCTGATTGCTAATCTAAAAAGACTTGTGGCATTGGGGAATATGCATATCCATATAGACCTTATAGCGGGGCTTACGGGAGAGGATATGGAAAGCTTTGAGAGAAGCTTTGATATAGGATATTCCTTGAAGGCACAAATGCTCCAGATGGGCTTTCTCAAGCTTCTTTATGGCGCACAAATGAGAGAAGAGCCGGATAAATTCCCCTGTGAATTTACAAAGGAGCCACCGTATGAGGTTACAAGCACTCCGTGGCTGAGTAATGAGGAAATAAAACAATTGAAAAAATGTGAGGATGCGCTGGAGCGGATGTACAACAGTGGTCGGTTTCTTCTGACACTTGATTATCTGATTGATGAGGTTGGATTCACACCATTCCGACTCTTTATGCATTTTGGAGCGTATTATGATGGTGCGGGGAAAAGTCTTTCTGAGTATGCAACAGCGATTTATAATTGCTTTTCCGATAAATGTGATGAGGCTCAGCTTAAAGAGGTTTTGTTATGTGATTTGCTTTCATCATCCTCGGCTTTGCAAATTCCTGATTTCTTGAAAAAGAGTAATCCGTTGCACAAAAGACTGAAAAGGTATTTTTCGGATATATATAAGGGCAGAATAAGGTTTGTCGTTCTTGAAAAATCCGATTCCGTTTTTCTTGTTGAGCAAGAGGGTGGGAGAGACCTTCGCGGCAGATACAAGACAACCCTGTATTCGTTGAAGGAGCTTCTTCCAATGATATGAGACAACAAAAACACCGATTATCTTCATTTGATAATCGGTGTAAATTTTATATTAAAGCAAGCGGTATAAAAAAACCAAGTCAAGAGGACTTGGGGTAAGACTGGCAGGGATGGCGAGATTCGAACTCACGCAATGACGGAGTCAAAGTCCGTTGCCTTACCGCTTGGCTACATCCCTATTTAAATGGGGTGGATAATCGGAATCGAACCGACGACCTCCAGGGCCACAATCTGGCGCTCTAACCAACTGAGCTATATCCACCATATTTGGCACGGTTGGAGGGATTCGAACCCCCGACCTACTGCTTAGAAGGCAGTTGCTCTATCCAACTGAGCTACAACCGCACACATTGGAGCGGGTGATGGGAATCGAACCCACACGACCAGCTTGGAAGGCTGGGATTCTACCATTGAACTACACCCGCACGGTTTTGACAACGTCAGTTATTTTAGCACAACTATATAACATTGTCAAGATGAATTTATTAAATTTACCAAATATTTTTTTCTTTTTTAGGACTGCGGAGAAGTAATAGCTATGCGAAGAGGGTTTGAAGCATATTCAGTATAACACACCTGTACAAAAATCATCCTCGTAACCGGTAATTGTTACTGTAAGTGTTCTTCCTTTGAGGTTTTCCTCGCAAAAAACTCTTACGGGAGTATAGTTTTTAGTATAGCCCTCGTTGTAGCCTTCGTGCATTGTTTCAAAAAGGACCTCTGTTTGCTTAAAAATTTGAGCGTTAAAAAAATCCCTTCGTATTTCTTCTGCTACAATACCCAATTCTGATGCACGTGCTTCTTTTGTCGCCTTTGTGAGTTGCTCCATTTTTGCTGCTCGGGTGCCTTTGCGGACAGAGTAGGGGAATACATGGATTTTTTCAAAGCCTATTTCTTTGGCAAAGGAAAGTGTTTCTTTGAAATCTTCTTCAGTTTCTGATGGGAAGCCTACAAGTATATCGGTTGTTATAGAGGCATCGCTGAAGGTGTCTCTGAGCTTTTTTGCAAGAGCCTTGTATTCTTCTGCGGTATAGTGTCTGTTCATTTTCTTCAGAACATTATTACAACCGCTTTGTAAGGATATATGGAAATGCGGACATAGCTTTGTAACGGTTTTTAATTGGTCTATTAACTCATCAGTCAGGTGGTCAGGCTCTAAAGAACCTAATCGTACGCGCGTAATACCCTTGTATTTCTCTGCGAGCATAAGAGCATCTGAAAGGTTGAAGGGGGTATTTTTGCCGTAGTCAGACAGATTAATTCCCACAAAAACTATTTCTGTATAACCGTTCTTTTCAAGGGCGCAAAGCTCCTTGTCAATATCCTCAAGTGCTTTTGATCGGGAGCGACCTCTTGCGGTAGGAATAAGACAATATGAGCAATACCTGTCACAACCGTCTTGTATTTTAAGGAAAGCACGGGTGTGTCCTTCAAAGGCAGTTATGCCTGTGCCCATATAAACATCATCTGTAAGATGGGGGATAAACTTATTTATATGCTCATTTGCTGAAAGATATTCTTTAAGTGCATCTATTATAATAGTATTGCTTCTGTTTCCCATAAAAATATCAACATCGGGAAGGTCAGCCTCTGTTTCGGGCTCTGCCTGAGAAGCACAGCCTGTCAGTATTAGTATAGCAGAAGGGTTGTTTTTCTTTAATCTGCGGACAGTTTGTCGGGTTTTTCGTACACTTTCCGCAGTAACTGTGCAGGAATTTACCACAATAACATCTGCATCTTCCGGGCTATTTGTTATTATGTGGTTTTCTTTTATGAAAATCTCACTCATTTCCTGGGAGTCATATTGGTTTACCTTGCAACCTAAGGTGTAAAAATATACCTTCATTTATATACCTCGTAAAAAATAAATAATAACAATACTATTATATAGATATCTACTGAAAACAAAATCCCTCCCGAATTTCTTCGGGAG